>NZ_DJGW01000065.1:4236-4680 GCF_002432845.1 Sphaerochaeta sp. UBA5836 | reverse complement strand
GACTCCCAGCTTGGCGAGGTTGTAAGCACCCTCAAGCAGCTAGCATTCATCGGTTGCGACGGCATCATCGTCCAGGATTTGGGACTGGTGGAGATCATACGGACTCAATTTCCTTCCTTGGCCCTCCATGCCAGCACCCAGCTGGCCGTCCATACCATCGAGGGAGTGCGTGAATTGGTACGCCTGGGTTTTGAGAGGGTGGTCCTCGCCCGTGAACTCACCTTCGAAGAAATCAAGAATATCCGGCAAGCCTGCCCCGATGTACAGCTTAAGGTGTTCATCCACGGCGCCCTGTGCTACAGCTTCTCCGGCCTTTGCATGGCCAGTGAACAGCTGTGCGGGCGCAGTGCAAACTGCGGTGCCTGCGCCCAGATCTGCCGAAACTATTTCTCTGTCTCCCCCGACCCCGAGGTCGGCAGCGCACTCAGCCCGATTCCCAAGACG
>NZ_DJGW01000065.1:3647-4228 GCF_002432845.1 Sphaerochaeta sp. UBA5836 | reverse complement strand
GACGGATGGTTTTTCTCGATGAGCGACCTGAAGGCGGGATTGGTTGCGGCACAGTTGCAAGAGCTCGGCATCGAGAGCCTCAAGGTTGAAGGGAGAATGAAAAGCCCCGCCTACACATCCCTTGCAGGGCGTTACTACCGTGCGATCCTTGACGGAAACAGTGATACCAAAGAGCTGGACGAGGCTTTGAGCATCGTCTTCTCCCGAAGGCAGACCGCCGGCTGGCTTGCCGGGTATGGGAGAACCAGGCAGGACTTCTCGATCAGACGCGCTCCCACATTGGGAAGCACCAGTTTTCCCTCCCACCGCGGCTTGAAGGCCGGCACCATCCTTTTGGTCAAGGAAGGCAGGGCCATGGTCCGGCTTGAACGCAGACTCAGCCTCCGCGACGGCCTCATGTACTTCATACAAGGGAAAAGAGAGCCGGTGGAAACGGTCAAGTTCGGGCTCTCACAGTTGCTGGACCAAAGAGGGAAAAGCATCACCGAGGCCTATGCAGGACAAACGGTGGAGATCAATCTCCCCGATGCTTCCGTCCTTCCAAGCGCTGGTGAGCATCTGATGGTCATCAGCCGGCACGA
>NZ_DJGW01000065.1:3268-3544 GCF_002432845.1 Sphaerochaeta sp. UBA5836 | reverse complement strand
CCCGGATTTTCAGCCAGAGCGACACCTCGTACTTCACCCTTGGAACCCTCTCTGTGGACAATCAGACATCCTATCGGATGGATGAGCTGTTTTTGCCGCTCTCTGCATTGAAGGCGGCCAGAAGGGCTTGGTATGAGAGCCTGGACAGGAACCTTGCCAGGTTCTTCACCTCCACTTCGGAAAGCAAGATTGTACCCGACAAGCAGGAGACGGAGACCCTTCCACCCCGCTCTCTCCTGCAAACCCTCGATCCCCTCCCCTTTCTTGACCTGAAAC
>NZ_DJGW01000065.1:0-3189 GCF_002432845.1 Sphaerochaeta sp. UBA5836 | reverse complement strand
GACCTTGACTACCTGGTTGCGGCAATGAGTGAGGAGGGAGTACTCGAGCATGTGCGTTTCGGCCTGAACAATATCGGGCAGGCATTCTACTTCAGGAAGAACCAACTCGCTTGTTTTTTTGACATATACTTCTATCTTGCCAACAACGAAGCGGCAAAACTGGCACTTTCAATGGGGCTCGACAGCAAAGGCGGGTACCTGTGGATGGAACGATCGGAGGGAGATTTCTCCACGTGGCCGTTCACTCCTGCAATCGTGGAAACTTCATTCAAACCGCCCTTGTTCATCAGCCGCTCGTGCTTCCGTCACGACTCGCTGATGCTCAGTTGTGAAGGCTGTCCTCATAGAGGCTCCTGGTACGTCAAGGGAGACAAGGACCGCTACAAGGTCCTGGTCGAGGATTGCATCACGTACTTGGTGAGAGCATAGATTCAAACACCGTCCTGAACTGTTCGAACCGATAGGCCACCGGGAATGCCAGCTTGCCTTGCCGGTGGATTTCCTCCAATTCAGCAAGAGTCACCCACATATAGGCGGTGGTTTCCCCTTTCTGCAGGCGGATTGCATCCTCATCAACCGTTTTTCTGACCAAATAGATGTCCACAAAGGAAAAGGCTTTGCGTGCAGTACCGAGAAAGACCAATTCGTCTTCGGTTGCAACGATGCCGGTCTCCTCCTCAAGCTCCCTCCGTGCCGCTTGGGCGCTGGTCTCCCCGCTGACCACCGACCCCGAGGTATTCTCCCAGAGGCCCGGATAGAGTTCCTTCTCCTCCGATCGGAGGGTCAACAGCAGCTTGTTGTCCTGGTTGACCGTCCACACCGAAACCACCACGTGATAGGTGTTCTCAGGGAGGGGGCGGCCGCGAAGATGCTTTCTTCCCAAAGCAATCCTGTGTTCGTCATACAGATCCCAATACTCAGCCATCGAAGCTCCTTGCTCCCTGTATTCCAGTCAAATAAAGCAGGGCTTCCAATCCCTGACAGAGATCGGAAGCCCGACAGTGCATGATGGTCTTCCTAAATGAGTCCGAACCGTTTTACAAAGGCCTCGGCATTCTGGATCGAACCGCCGGCAGCGCCCTTGACGATGTTGTTGACCAACAAGAGGAATCCAATCTTGTTGTTCTTCTTCTTCAATCGACCGGTGTAGACAACCATTCCGCTGGGCTTGCCCCAGAAGGCATACTTAGGCTGCGGGAAGGTGTTGTCGCTGCCGTATTCGACCGGAAGCTCGGGGGTAGAAGGAAGGTCGGCCACCTCCTTGAAGTCAGCCCAATCCTGGATAATATCCTCAACCTCGACATCCTGCTCAAAATCAAGCCAGACGGCTTCAAGGTGACCGAACATGACCGGCACACGGACTGTGTAGCAGTAGACTTCGGGATTGATGGAAAGAATCTTCTTGATCTCTTTCTCGACCTTCTCTTCCTCACCCTTGATGAAGGGGATGCAGTTGTCGGTGATGTCAAAGGAGGAAAGACCCGGATATCCTGCGCCGCTGACACTCTGGTAGCTATGAACCATGATGTTCTTTATCCCGTACTTGCGCAGCGGGGCGAGGGCCATGGCCAAGCCGGTGGTTACGCAGTTGGCATTGGTGACCACAAATCCCTTCTCGGGATAGCCTTGGTCCTTGATCAAGTCGAGCTGTTCGACATTGGTCTCGGGGATGAGAATGGGTACATTGCTCTCATAGCGCATGGATGCTGCATTGGAGAATACATAGAAGCCGTTGTCTCTCAGTTGAGGTTCTGCTTCACGGGCGACTTCGGCAGGAAGGGCGGAGAAAACAATCTTGACCCCTGCCTCTTTCATCGCTTCCATGTTGAACTCCTTGACTTGTACATCACGAATGTTCCTGGGCATCTCAAAGGGCATGACCCAGTGCACGGTGGAAGCATATTCCAAGCCAACACGGGAAGCTGAAGCGGTGGCGTACGTCAGCTCAAACCAAGGATGATCGGCCAGCATCCACATGAATACCTGGCCGACTGCGCCGGTAGCACCCATTACGGCAACTTTAATTTTCTTGTCCATCTACGGTTCTCCCAAACGGCACAAAGCCGTTCATGTACGATAAAGTATCCGTACGGTACTGTTTTTACGTGAGTTTTTCAAGCGTTTGGTAACAAATAATTGAGATTTTTAACAAATTGTTATTATATTAACACAAAGTTTCATCATACTAAACTTCGCAGCGCAGCAAAAATCATAGCAAAACCGTTCGTTTTTGCCTAGAAGGAGACTATCGCCCAAGCTTTATAAATTCTTGCACTGCGAAGGTAAAGGCGATTCCGCTGCCGCTCTTCTGCATGCAGGAAAGTTGTGCTATGGAAGCAAGAATCTTTTCGGTTTGTTCCCGTTTCACGAACATCATCAGAAGTTCCTTCTCGGGCACCAAAGTCGAGCCATAAAAGGCAATGTCATCGGCTTTTGCAGTTCCCCGGCCATTGACGATGGTTCCACCACTTGCTCCTGCCTTGCGGGCGGCTGTCATGATGTCGTCAGCATACCCGCTGGTGCAGATTACGTTGATCAAGTCCCACTCTGCAGTCTTTGGTGCGGGAGAGGCCTCTCCATCCCATGAAGCCGGCACGGCGGCAAGCACCCCATGCACATGACGGTCGTTGCTTATTGCTTTGAAGACTGCATCCTTGACTGCATCACTGACCATGGTCATCAGGATTTCCTTGTGGGAATCACCAAGACCAAGGATGCACAAAAGAGAGCTGGATGCGGTACCGCGCCCGGTAAGGATGGTGCCTCCGGTACTGCCGGCTTTTTTGGCTACCTGCATCAGAGCATCGGCCTTCCCTTCTTCTACAATTGCAAACAACAAGGTATTTCTCATATGCTCTTTCCTCCTTTTGAAGCGGCCATTTTCTTTTGCGTTCGTTTGTAGACAAGGCCCAGAAGCTCAACAATGACCACAGGTGTCATCGAAACAAAGATTATCACCCCGAATGCATCGGTGAGGGGATTGCCTCCCACTGACACCGAGCTGCCGATGGCGAATGCAAGAATGAACGTGGAAGCCATGGGACCCGAGGAGACGCTGCCGCTATCGAATGAGAGTCCGACGAACAGGTCGGGCACAAAGAAGGAAAGCAATACTGCCAATGCATAGGTGGGCAATACAAAGTACCAGATGGAGAGTCCGGTTATCACCCGAATCATGGCAAGAAAGAG
>NZ_DJGW01000086.1:48675-91731 GCF_002432845.1 Sphaerochaeta sp. UBA5836 | reverse complement strand
CGACAGGGTTTCCCTCTGCAAACTAAAAAAAGCAGGAAGACCGATACAGCCTTCCTGCCTTGCAATCTTAGTCAGTGATTACTGGTTCTTTTTCCAGGTCTCCCAAGCTTTCTGGACTTCGGATGCTACCTGCTTCGGCGCTTTCGAGCCGAGACCGATTTCCTGCAACCCTACGTTGATCACGTTGTACACATCACTGTGCAGAACACCATCGATAACCGGGGTGATCGGGGTGTAGGCGGCATAGTATGCAGCTCTCTTTGCGATGAACGGCTCAAGATTCCGCTCTTTTACAACTTTTTCCACATCCACATTGAGATTGGAGGGGAAGGAAGCACCGGTGGTGAGGCGGTAGGTCTGGACATACTCACCCTGCAGGTACTTGATCAATCTCCAAGCTGCAGCTTCCTTGGCCGAGCCGGCAGGAATGTTGGCACTCATGCCCCAACCGGTTCCGACTACACCACTGTTTGAATTGTGGATGACTTCGCCGGGAAGATTGGGAATGACCATCAACTCGAAATCACTCTGCTGCAATGCAGGACTGATCAAAGCCTTGCCGGTGGTGATGTCGGTCTGGAAGGCTCCGGTCGACCAGTCACCATCGATGTAGAATGCTGCCTTTCCGGCGGCGAATCTGCCACGGGATGAACCGTAGGGGCTGGTCAGGCTGTTGCGGTTGATCATACCGGACTTGTACATGTCATCGATCAGGTCCAAGGATTTGACGAACCACTCATCGGTGAAGGAAATCTGGCCGGCAGCAAGCCTCTCATACCAATCAACTCCGCCGTAGCGGCCGGCAACCATGGAGAACAAGCAGCTCTGCATCACCCATGCGTCCATGTTGTCCATGGCGATGAGATCGATGCCTTTTGCCTTGAGGGGAGCAACCATGGCCTTCATATCAGCATAGCTCTTTGGTATGGAAAGACCATTGTCTCGAAGGACTTTGGTGTTGACATAGAGCATATGGGTGGTGGTTACACCATTGGGCAGCATGGCCAGATACCCGGCAAACTGCGGAGCTACCGTAGCAGGGTTGTACTGGTCCAACAAGCCGTCCTTCTCAAGGAACGGTTTGAGGTCCTTCACACTCTTGGTGGTGTGAAGACTGGTCGAACGACCGCTGGGCCACATATACAGAACATCGGGCACCTGACCGCTGGCGACGTAGGCTTCCGTCTTCTGGTGGAACGGTTCATTGAACAGGTCCTCACGGACGATCTTGATATCGGGGTTCTCTGCCTCGAATTTGTCCCAAACCATCGTAATATCATTTGCGCTGTTTGGTTCAGACATGTCGATGTAGTTCAGCACAGTCAGCTCAATCTGCTTTCCAGCTGCTGCATCCTCCTTTGCTCCCTGTGCAAATACCGATGTCACGACCATCAGCACTGCAAGAGCCAATACGGAAATTCTCTTGAATCCAGTCATTTCTACCTCCTGATGACTTGCATACACTGCGCTTGGAAGAATCCTCGCGCTCTCTCTATGTTCCACCCCATACGGGGTGAAGTACCTGATTTCTTTAGTTCATACTTTGTACAAACTAATGTTACCATGCCCTATGCAGGCTGTCAAATAAAAAACATTTGTCAGCCCTTCACCGCACCTGCGGCAACTCCTTTGGTAATCTCCTTGCGAAATGACAGATAGAAAACAAGCATGGGAACCAGGCCGATGACCAAGGCTGCAAACTGTTTTCCAAAGTCACTGGAAAGTGCACCTGCAAACTTTTGCACTCCCACAGGCAGGCTCTTCAACGCATCACTGCTGGTCAGGATATTGATCAGCATGAACTCATTCCAGGTCCCGGTTACCGTCATGATGGCCACCGTAACAGCCACCGGGGCTGCCATAGGAACAATGATCGAGATGAATATCTTCAAATAGGTCGCCCCATCGATGCGGGCCGACTCCACCAGTGCATCGGGAATGGATTTGATGAACTCCGTTCCGAGATAAATGCCCATGGGCATGGCTATGCCGATATAGGGAATGAGGACTCCCAGGAACGTGTTGTACAATCCCACCCAGTTGATGATGAGAAAGAGCGGAACCATGATCGATTGCAGCGTCAACAGCAATCCGATGACAAACGATCCATGCAGGTACTTGGTTGCCCGGTTAGGAATCTTTGCAAAGGCAAACCCGGCCATAAACGAGAAAACCAAGGTGACGACCGTTGTAACACCGGTATAGATGAAACTGTTGAGGATCAAGCGGGGGAACTTGCCGCGCACCCAGGCATCCTTGTAGTTGACCAGCACCCACTCTTTGGGGAATCCCAGCTTGTTCATCTGAAACTCGGTGGTTGTCTTGAAAGAGTTCATGACCAGCCACAAGAGAGGATAGATAGCCATCACCGTGAAGAAAATCATGACCGCATACGTGAGCACCGTATTGATTCTCGCTCCAACCGATTTCGTATCCTTGATGTCATTCATCGCCTATTCCCTCCCGCCGAACTTGTGTTCAACCCACTTGGTAAGACCGATGAGGGAGAAGCTGATGATTACCATGACCGTGCTGATTGCGTTGGCCAACGGATAGTTGGGAGCACCCTTGAATGCTTTGTCGAACATATAGATGGACAGGACGGTGGTCCGGTTCGCCGGGCCTCCGCCGGTCATCACATAAATCAGGTCGAAGCTTTTCAACGACCCGCTGATCGCCAGTATCGCCGAGACGACCAGTACCCCCGTGAGGGCTGGAAGAATGATATACCGCAGCGTCTGGCCTTCGGAAGCCCCATCGATGCGGGCTGCCTCGATGACCGAACCGTCGATCTTTTGCAGGTTGGCGATGAATATGATCATATACATGCCGGTATACATCCAGAGAATGACAAAGAGGACGGGAAGGAGCGGATTGCTGCTGATCCCATACTCATAGGAAGGGATGAACAGGCGCATCAACTCCGGGAAGGCTCCATACGGGGCAAAGAATGACTTCCACAAGATACCGATGACGACCGTGGAGATTACCGTGGGAAGATAGATCATCGTCTGGAAAAAATCACCGTTTCTTACCAATCCCCTGTGCAGCACATAGGCAAGGAAAAAGCCCAAAGGAATTTGGCCGAACAACGAGACCAGGACTATCCACAGGTTGTTCTTTAGTGCAAGGTAGAAATACTCATCCACAAACAACCGGCCGTACCACTTGAATCCCACAAATGAGACGGGCTTGCCACCAAAGAGCCTGCCGCCGTTGTAGTCGGTCAAGCTGAGAATCACGGAAAAAACCGTAGGGAAAGCCATAACCGAGATATAGACCAAAAAACCGGGAAGGACCAGGGTCCAGTAGGCTCTCCTCTGCTCTCTTTTCGCATCGGCAAGCGTATGCACTTTAGACATGTGTAACCTCCAAATGGGGCTTCCTGTACGACTTTTTCATCGGATAGGCTTGGGCGATCACATCCTCCCAGTCAAAATGGGTGCGGCATTCGATTTCAGACAGCTCGGGGACTGCAAAGAGTTTTTGCAGGAACATCATGGCAGCACCTTTTGCAACCACGGACTCGTCCTGGGTGTCGAAAATCAACTTGCAATTGACCTTTTTCAAGACATCCAAAAACTGCGGGCAGGCATCACCGAGCAAGTCCCTGATCTTCTGTTCGTCCGAAAACGGCTTGCCATGAATGAAGAAGACCCTGGGATCGAAGACGGAAACAACCGGAACAAGGGAGCTGAAGAGATCTATCATCCATGTCCTCCAAGCCTCTTCGTCATGCACGGACCGGATCAGCAAGTCCTCGGGCAATCCAGTCTGGCCGATATTGTGCCCCCGCCAACTCAAGGTGCAAATTTCACCGCTGCTGTGGTGGGACCCATGATACACCTTGCCGCCAATTGAGAGACCGATGCCCACACCGATACCGGCCCGGTCTCCGAATTGATAGCTTCCTTCATGATAATCGGCGATCATGCACATGAAATCACCCAGATTCACATTGCGGTTGATGGTCATCTCCAGCCATGCAGTGCAGTTGGCATCATTTTCAACAAAAACCAATACATCGTAATTCTTTGTAAAGAAGGAGTAGAAATCATAGTTTCTCAGATCAAACGGCTCTGCATAGATGATCACCCCGTTCTCTGCGTCCACGATGCCGGGAATGCCCGCCACCACCGCCAACAGGGCGATGCCCAGCTTGTCGACCTGCTTCAGGATGATATCCATCAAAAAGTTGATGATACCGTCAAAATCCACTTCAGGCAGTTTTCCCTTGTCCTGAAAAAGAAGGCTTCCGGTGATATCGAGAATGACGGCACGATAGTGGGACGGCTGGATATCGAAGCCAGCCACACACCCGAACTTATCGTTGAGCCTGAGGATGATCGGCTTCCGGCCTCCCCGGCTCATACCGCTTCCTTCCTCCCCTTCATAGACAACTTCATCGTCTATGAGGGCGGAAATGATATTGGTTACCGTCGAACGGTAGAGATTGAGCTCCCGTGCGATGTCAACCCTGCTGATCCCCGGACTCTTCCAGATAAGCTGGGCAACCAGCGAGGTATTGGCATTCTTCTGGAAATTGTTGTTGTTGATTCTCATAAGCCTCGGTATACTTGGTCTAGGACCTCGGTCATGGTGTGAAAAGCTCTTCCATTGGTTTGTTCGCTCTCTGTACAAACAAAGCCTACCATCCACCGGGCCACCTGTCAAGAATATTTTATCAAGCAGTTTGTACAACGTTTGAACTTGACTTGCAGGCAAAGCCGTGCTACCAAGAATCCATGCATACACATCATAGCCGCAAAGCAAGCGACCTTATCGTCCCGATTCCCAAAAGCATAGAAGATTGGGAGGGCACCTTCCGCCTTCATCCGCGCATCGCCATCGCAGCTGAAAAAGGCTTCGAAGCAGTACACCAACTGGCACTTGAGCTATTCGGCTGCAAGGCAGGCGGGGAGGACATACTCTTCAAATATCAGGCGGGCATGGAGCAGGAAGCCTACATCCTGACCATCAGCAAGGTTCAGATTGTCATCAAGGCCGGTACCGACGAAGGGGCTTTCAGAGGCTTGAGTACCATCCGCAAACTTGCCCTGCTTACGGACAACCAGCTGCCCTGCTGCAAGGTGGAGGACAGCCCGACATTTGCATGGCGCGGATACATGGTCGACTGCAGCAGGCACCAGTTTTCCATCACCTTTTTGAAAAAACTCATCGATGTTGCATCCTTGTTTCACCTCAACCGCTTTCATTGGCATCTCACCGATGACCAGGGGTGGCGCATTCCGCTTGACGGATGGCCGAAGCTTGAAAGCATAGCCAGCAAGCGTACGGAATTGCAATACACCGACGGAAGAACCTACGGCCGACTGTACAGCAAAGAGGAAATCCTCGACCTTCAAGCATATGCCCATGCAAGGCATGTGCTGGTGGTGCCCGAAATCGAGACACCCGGTCATGCCTCTGCCCTGCTTGCTGCCTATCCTGAGTTCGGATGCACCGGCGGTCCGTATGAGACCCAAGACCGTTGGGGTATTTTCGAGGAGGTCATGTGTGCAGGAAGCGATGAGCTTATCGGCTTTCTCGGCGATGCCATCACCCAAATTGCCGAGCTTTTCAGCTCCCCTTACATCCATATCGGAGGCGATGAATGTCCCCATGCAGCCTGGCAGCAGTGCCCCCGCTGCCAAGAGCGCATGAGACAGTTGGGCTTGACCGATGCTCGCTACTTGCAGAGCTGGATGACGAGCAAGGTGTGTGAAATGGTGCACAATGCAGGAAAACAGCCGATAGGCTGGGACGAGGTCTTGGAGGGAACCGAACAGCTCGGCCTGCCCAAGGATTTGATCGTCATGTCATGGAGAGGCGTACAGGGCGGCCTGGAGGCGACCAGAAGAGGCCACCAGGTGATCATGTGCCCCAACACAGCTGGTTGTTACTTTGACTACAAGCACTTGGACAGTGAGGAGGAAATGGGAACACTGGGCGTCAGCACGCTCAATCAGGTGGCTCATTTCTCATGCGTCCCCGATTCTCTACAAGCGCAGGCAAAAGCCCATGTACTGGGCTCACAGGGAAATCTGTGGACCGAGAAGGTAACGACCTCCCGCCAAGCCGAGTATCTGTTGTTTCCCCGGCTCATGATGCTGGCACAACAACTGTGGAAACCGGAGGATGCAGAGAAAGTCCTGCAAAGCAAGAGCACACTGACACAGCTGTGCGATGCACTCGACCTTGCTTGTTATCGCGGAGAATAACGAACATATATTGTGAGAATCCAACGAGTGTGCTATGAATTGAGTACACCTTCTGGTGGATTTTCTCTCTGCAGGCCCTGCCTCCGTTGGACGGCGGGCCTGCGTTGCATCAAGCAAAGAAAAGCACCAGAGCTTCCACCCTGATGCCTCATGTTGTTGCAAAGCCTTCCCTACTCGCCTTTTTTCAGCAAATCCTTGGGAATATGAATCAAATGGTCCTCACTCTCACGATACAAGGTGGCAATGAAACCTATGATGCCGACCAGTTCACTTCCGGTCTTCACCGCCAGCTCCTCTGCAAGGGGACGAATCTCATCCTTGAAGGCTTGAAACTTTACTTTGACCAACTCATGACTGCCCAAGGCATCGTCCATGGCTGCTATCACCCGCTCTTCCAACCCATTCTTGCCGACCATGACGATTGGTTTGAGAGAGTGTGCCTGAGCCTTCAGAAAACTTCGTACGCTGCTGTTCATAGGTGGTACTATACTCAGTCCTTGTACTTTTGAGCAACTACGAAGCGCTTTACTTTTTTGGTACTCGTCATTTCAAGCGGCTCATCGACGACGGTCACACGGGTGATTTTCTTGTAGGACTGCAACTCCTTGTTCACCTCGCCGATGATCTGGTTGATGCGCTCCTCAATCTTCTGCTTTGCCTTATCGCCGTACTGCTTGGCCATCTCGTCGGCCCACTTCTGATCAGGATAGACCAAGGCTCGAATGCCTTCGCTCTTTGTCTTCTTGTCAGTCAAATACCCGAGTACACAGATGGTATCGATTTCATTATACAGCTGGAAGTGGTCCTCGATCTCCTCGGGGAACACATTCTTGCCGCCTTCGGTAACAATGATGTTCTTGGCACGACCGGTCAGATACAGGTAGCCCCGGGCATCCTGATGCCCGACATCACCGGTATTGAGCCATCCATCCTCGAGCACCTCCGCAGTTGCCTCTGGATTGTTGTAGTAGCCCTGCATGACCATGGGTCCCTTGATATAGATAATACCGTTCCCATCACTATCGGGATTCACAATCTTGACCTCGACCTGCGGGATTTTCTTGCCGACCGATGTCTCGATGTACGCCTCCACCGGATTGAGGTGGGTGATGGGGCTGGTCTCGGTCAGGCCGTAGCCCTGCACGAAGTCGATTCCCAGCTGATTGAACATCTTGAACGTGCTTGCCGGCAGCGGACCGCCGCCGCTGATGCAGATGCGGTTCTTGTCCAGCGAAAGTTTCTTAAGCAGGAAGCCGAACATCTTCTTTCCCACGTTGACTTTGAATACCTTCTTCAGCAGACCGGAAACACTCATCAAAAACCGGATGAGGCCATACAGGACAATACCTTTCTCCCGCACCCCGTTCATCAGGGCCGCAATCATCTTGTTGAAAAGCATGGGAACGGCGAGGAACATCGTGACCTCTCCTTCCTTCAGCTCCTTGAGAATCTGGCTGATGATCAATTTCTTGCCGAAGACGATGGAAGCTCCCACGCTGATTGCCTCAAAGAAAACCGCCATCATGGTATAGGAATGATGAATGGGAAGAATGGCATAGAATACATCGTTGGGAGACAAGCTCATATTGCCCTGGGCCAGATAACAGTCGCTGACCATGTTGCGGTGGCTGAGCATGACACCCTTGGGCGTGCCGGTTGTTCCACTGGTAAATAAAATAGCCGCGGTATCTTCACTCTGCGCCTTGTGCCGCTTCACTTCCTTGCCGTCCAGGTCCATAACAAACGGATACTCTTTTGCAGGCTCCAGACTGATCCTATCAGTCAACCCAAGCTTGTTTTCGGTGTCGAAATTCTCAAGTCTCTCAGGATCGGCGAACAGGATTTTCGCCCCGGCAAAATCCATCAGCTTGACCATGTCCTTATTGCTCAAGGTATTGTCGAGCGGGACCACGATGGCTCCGCTAAAAAGAATCCCCAGATATGCAATCGCCCACTCAGGACTGTTCTTGCCGGAAACGGCAACCTTGGTGCCCTTGCCGACTTTTTTTGATGCGAGGTAGTTTGCCACCTTCAGCACCTGCTGATGCACCTCGGTATAGGTGAAGGTCACCTTTTTGGGAACAAAGGCGGTGAAGCACTTATTATCCGGATAGCGACGTACCGATATCTCAAACATCTCTACGATAGTAGGCCATTCGCCCTGGAAAGCCGTACCGCGATATTCATCCAGAAAATCCCACGGTTTGGGTGCATGTTTTTGCTGTGCCATATTCCATCTCCTCGCTATTACAATCCAGCTTATTCCACTATAAGCAGAAGAATCAGAGAAATCAAGATTATCATGACAAAAAGTCACTATGCGTCATTGTGTAATGCTCAACTCGCCTGCAAATTGCATCTGTATATCCTTCCAAAAGAAACGCATCCATCCCACATTGAGTAATCTTTCGCACATACCCATGCTGCAAATAGTATACCGCTCAAGCGCATCGCTGACGGCGATATCGGCAGGATGCTGGAGAGCATGCAAATCGAGCAAGTGTTGCGTTGACCAAAACAGGCGTTGCGTCTACAGTTTACGACGAGGTATCTACTACATGGTAATTTCGTGCTTTGACGATGTAGTCCGCTTCATGGAGAGTTTCACCAATCTTGAGAAGCAGACAACACATTATACAACCAGAACGTACCGCTTGGACCGGATGAAGGCGTTGCTTGCCTATCTGGGCAATCCCGAGCTGTCATTCAGGAAAATTCATCTGGCCGGCTCAAAGGGCAAGGGTTCTACCGCCAGTTATATAGCCAGTGCACTCACCGCCCTGGGGTATAAGACCGGCCTCTATCTCTCCCCTCATCTGATCGACTACCGCGAACGTTTCAGCCTCAGCGGAACATTCTTCAGCGATGAGTTGCTGGTCCAGACCGGAAAACAACTCCAGACCCAATTGGAAGGCTTCCACTTCAGCGACCAGTGGGGCGAAACAGATCCAACGACCTTCGAGTTGTATACATCCTATGCCTACCTGCTCTTCAAGAACAGCGGCTGTGAATGGGCGGTCATCGAAACAGGTCTGGGTGGACGACTGGATGCAACCAACACCATTGTCCCCGAGGCGTGCGTGCTCTGCCCCATCGAACTTGAGCATACGAAAATTCTTGGCGATACCATTGAAAAAATCGCTACAGAAAAAAGCAAGATCATAAAGATGGGAGTCCCCACCTTCATCGGCTTCGAAGAGAAGGAAGCCCTGTCGGTATTCCTGGCCGAGGCGCAAGCGCAAAAGAGTGCAACCTATCTACTCGAGGATGCTATTGCTTCACTTACCAGCAGAACCACCACAGAGGGTGAGCTTGTCCGGTATCGATGGAAAAATGGGAACGAAGAACAGTTGCTGCTTGCGATGCGCGGCAGCGTACAAGCCCAGAACAGCGCCCTCGCCCTGCTCGTTCTGAGAAGTCTGGGGCTCTATAATGAGAACGTTCTTCCAGCAATCGAAAAGAACCAGATTCCCGGGCGGTTCCAGCAGCTGTCCACCAATCCCTGCCTCTATGTCGATGGAGCCCACACCACCCACTCATTGCAAGCTCTGCTTCAGAGTTTCACATTGTTGCACGGTTCTTCCAAGAAGAACACCATCATCTATGGAGCACTGGAGGACAAGGACCACCAGCATATGGCCAATCTCGTGCTCGACCATTTCCAGCAGATCATCATCAGCCGGCCGGGCACCTATAAAAAGAGTGATATCTCGAGCCTTTTTGCGTTGTTCAATGCCCTTGCCCGGGAACGGACGCAACCCTATCGGATTCTTTTGATTGAAGACAACAGGGAAGCTCTCAAGACTGCATACAGCATGACAGCTGATTCCGATGCCATTCTTGTGTGCGGATCATTCTATCTCGCCGGCGGGGTGAAAGCTGCCTTTGAGCAGATACGGAGTGCCTATGAGTCTCAACTGGCGTGAAATAGCACTCATCCTTGAGGAACTTCCCTTGGTCGGAAGTTCCTTGCAGCAAACCGTCCAGCATGATTTTCACTCGATGAGCTGGAACTTCTACCATCCTCAAGCCGGACGCTGGACGCTGTATACAGAACTTGGAACCCCTTTCTCCCGTCTTCATCTGGCAAGCGGAGCCCTGAGTGTCGTCCAACAAGGGAAAACAGCAAAGCTGCAGCGCTTCATCCAATTTCTCAGGGCCAATGTAGAAGGATCCAAAGTACTGGAGGCCTCCCAGATAAGCCATGACCGCTTGGTTCGACTCAAGCTGGACAATCATGGCACGACTTTTTATGTGTACCTGCGTTTCTACAGCGGCCCTGGTGCCAACATCATCATCACCGATGAACAGAACATCATCCTTGAACTGCTGTACCGCCGACCCGGCAGAGGGGAACAGAGCGGCCTGCCCCTCATCCTGCCCCAGCCGAAGGCTGAAGAGGACGATCGGTTTGTCATTCGAAGCCGCACCGACAGCTCCTTCAACCGCCAGATAGAACAGGAGTACGGCAACCAAAGCAATGAGCTTACCTTCCAAGAGCTTCAGCGCAAGGTCGAATCCAAGCGGGATCGTGAGCTGAAAACGCTGAGAACAACCCTGGCAAGCCAAACGCATACACTGAAAGCCACCGAAGGGTATGAGCGGTACAAACTGACCGCAGATCTGCTCAGTGCCTACCAACACTTGTTGGAGGACAACCAGAGCAGCATCGTTCTGGAGGATTGGGAGTCAGGGAGCAAGCGGGTCATCGAGCTCGAACCCAAGCTCAAGGGAAGGGAGAACATCCTTCTCTACTACGATAAGTATCAGAAAGCGAAAGGGTCCTATGAGAATGCACTGGCCGAGGTTGAGAAGGTAACAGCACAGCTCCAAGCGTGCGAGGCGCACTACAACCGATTGCTGGATCCTTTGATTGACCAGCAAACCGCCATACGGGCGATGAAACGCGAGCTTGCCGGCTCTTCAGCCAAGCAGCAGGAAAAGCTCCAGACTCCGGGTCTGACAATCCAGAGCGGGCAGTTCACCCTGTTGGTCGGACGCAATGCGAAGGAAAACGATGAGCTGCTTCGCCGCTATGTCAGGGGCAATGATTACTGGATGCACACCCGCGATGTTCCCGGCGGGTATGTCTTCATCAAGTTCATCAAGAACAAGACCATCCCCCTTGACGTCCTCTTGGATGCCGCAAACTTGGCCATCGTGTTCAGCAAGGCAAAGAAAGAGGGCAAGGCAGACCTCTACTACACCCAGGTCAAGCATTTAAGAAGGGCTAAGGGAGGAAAAACCGGTTTGGTTCTCCCCACCCAGGAAAAAAACTTGCGTGTAGCACTGGACGAGACAAGGCTTGCACGGTTACTTTTAGAAGATGACAATGCTTGAATCCCAACACCATTTGATTTTCTATCCAGAAGATAGGACAAAACTAGACGAGTGTACAAGAAGAAGGCCTGCCACAGGAGAACCCTGTTCGCTGCCCACCGCCATTGTAGTCCCTCATGCTTCCTACGACATGGTTTGTGAGGCTCTGCACCGGTCATTCGAGCACGTGGCGATGCAAAAGCCCTCGAAGGTGGTCTTCCTCGGCCCCTTGCATCAGGAGGTGCTTGGCGAGCATGAACCGGCTTTCCTGTTCACACCCCAAGCCGAGGGCATCAGGGTGGCCGAAAATGAGCATGTATTCGATACGGCACTGGCCACCGAGCTTTGCACCCGATTCAAGGCCCATGTGATGCGCGAGGACAGCTATTTCATCGAGGAGCCGGCTTTGGAGCTGACCCTCCCGTTCATCCAAAGCTATTTTCCCGGGACAGTGGTGCTTCCCCTGCTTTGCAAAAGCTGCGACAAGTCACAGCTTGCCATCTACACCCAGGTGATCAAGCATATCACCGATATCGATGACAAGGTGCTGTTCATCATCTCAGCCAATGCAAACGCACTGCTTCCCGCTTTCGAGGCTGCGAAGCATGCAACCGCTTTTGCAGATGCATTATCCCAAGGAACCAGTCTGAGCGAAGGCCTTCGCATGCATACCATCAGCAGCTGCAACACGGCCGCTTTGGAGGCGGTCGGCAGACAGCAATGGGGAGCAGGGAGATGGAATATCGTTGGAATGTATCTAGCCGGCATACAGCGGCAGGACATCCATGCAGAATCGGATGAGAATGAAAAACGCGTCTGGCACATCAGTGCCGTCTTAGGAGATGCCCATGCGAACCAATGAAACCTTTGAGCACATCATCGATGGAAAACCCATGCGCCTGATTGTCATCGGCCCACAGAGCGTGGAACTGCCCACCTATCTATTGCAAGGTGAAAAGGCACAAGGCTATCTGTACAAGGACGGCACTCTGGAAAGCTGGTTTTGGAAGGGTTTGACTGTCGTCGATGGAAAGCGCTGCCTCTATTTCGATCCGTTGGACATCTTCGCCTTCGAGCAGATTGCCAGCACCAAACGCGATCAGGCACTGCATCTGGTGCGGAGTCTGGCAAAAGCCCTGATGCTTTTGCCCTCCTCTTTCCTGGATTTGAGCAACGGCATCCTTCCGCTGTGGAGAATCTGGGGTGTCGAGGATGGAAGCATCCTCATCCTCCCCCAGGATGTTGCAGACCTTCTGGCATCCTGTGCAGACGAGCAGACACGGTTTTATCACCTGGGGGCATGGGTTCATCACGGCATTCACGCACCGTTCTCCCTGATCGATCAACTGGCATCCTTCCTCTATTTTGCCGCAGCGGGATTCCCTCCCTTTGCCGACAAGAACACCCGGGAAGATGCTTTCAAGGCAGTTCCCCTCAGCCTCTGTGCTGTCAATCTGGATAAGGCGACCACTACATTCATCGACAAGACCTTGAGCTTGAGCCTGACCAAAATGCGGGATATCAGCGGGAACAAGGAGAGCCAAAAAGCCCTTTCCTACTTCCTGGAGCAAACCGAGGGCCTTGTGTGGAACCTGAGCGCACTTGAACAGCCCCTGAAGAGGGAGTCCCTCTATGAGATGAGCGAATGCGCCTCATTTTTATACGCACAAGAAAAACGGGCTAAAAGGAAGATTTTCTGGAGAAAGAAGGGATGGATCGTCATCACCGTCACGGTGAGCGTCTTCATTCTGGCCTACTTCACCACCAGCCGCATCCGCACAGCCCTCGCTCCCCCGTATACAGCAGGAATGCCGCCAATCACCATAATCGAGGAGTTCTATGCCGGCCAGAATGCCTTGGACCTGCAGAAAATGGAAGCCTCACTTGCCAAGAAAACAAAAAATCCGGCAAGCATGGAGGTGACCAACCTCTTTGTCACCCGGCAGACCAGACAGGCGTATGAGGGAATAAACACCCAAATCGATCCGAATCAATGGATTGAAGACGGCAGGCCTGCAATACCTGAGGGCACCTTCCTCTATGGGGTCACCGACCTTGTTGTCAAACCGCTGGGGGGGGATACCTATCTTGCATCAGGGGTACTGTATACCCCGTACTCCTATGAACAAGAGAGTGAGACTGCCGAGCAGCCGGCAACGGGAGTACCGATTTACACCTACCGGCTGGAACAGCAATTTACCGTTGAGATGGGCGAGCGCGGTTGGTATGAGATCACCGATATCAGCTCGGTCGGGGTTCAGCTGCTGGAGAAAATTGTGGTTCCTACCTATCCGAGGCCTTCAGGTATTCCTCTATCTCGTTGAGAATGGAAGCTTTGTCTTCGGGATCAAACCACTTGGCATCAGCAAAACTCTTGAAAAACGTCATCTGCCGCTTCGCATAGAAGCGGCTGTTTCGTTCAATCTGGTTGGCTATGATGGAATGCGACCACTCACCGTGTTCCATGGCCTGGAAAAACTCACGGTACCCTATGCCCTGCAGACCCGGCCACCAGGACTGGGCTCCCATCCTGAGAAGGCCTCGGATCTCATCCACCAGCCCCGCTTCAAACATTGCCTGCACCCGGGCTGCCAGCCTGCGCCTCAACATCTCACTTTGGCGCTGCAGTCCTATGACCAAGGGATGCATGCCGTTTCTCGGCTCGGATGGAAGTGAAAAGCTGCTCAAGGGCTTGTTGCAGGTCTCCCAGACCTCCAGGGCCCGGCTGACGCGGTACATGTCGCTGGGGTGGATGCGTCCGGCGCTCACCGGATCGACTCGTTGCAAATATTGGAAGGCCCACTGCCTGCCTTCGGTTTCAATACGCCGGGCAATTGACTCACGGATGGCTTCGTCGCTGGGAGGGGCTTCGCTGAGCCCATAGAGAAAATGCTTGAAATAATAAGCCGTCCCCCCGCTGATCACCGGAATTTTTCCTTGTTCGTGAATCAAGAGACAGGCTTTGTCGGCTTCCTCGATGAAATTGCCCACCGAAAACTGTTCCCATGGATCGCGGATGTCGATCAGATGGTGCTCAATTGCCAAGCGAACCGCAGCAGAAGCCTTTGCAGAACCTACATCGAGGTAGCGATAGACTTGAATCGAGTCGGCGTTGATAACAGAAAACCTCTGCGGATCAAGATCCAGCAGAAGTTCTGTCTTTCCGACCCCGGTAGGGCCGAAGATGAAAATACTGTGTTCGAATGCGTTACTCTTCGTCGGGTGTTTCGAAATGGATTTCACCTTTCAGAGCTCTCGTGAGGACTTCGCTGACAATCTTGCCATTGTTCTCCTCGATTTCTTTTCCGCCGCATCCGGGATTGCTCAGGATATTCGCCTCTTTGATCGCCACGCAAGTAATCTGGTAGATATTGCCCTCATAATCAATAAGGCTGTTCAATGGAATGCTCACCGTTCAACTCCTTGTCCCTAAAAGACGGTAATGATACAACTCTTTTATTATAGAGATTTACTTGGAAAATGTACAGACCTTAGAAAACATGGCGGTAACCGAAGCGGATGTACTGCCGCCTGACGATGTCCTGAATTACAGCATCGATTGCAGAACCTTGCGCTGTAATCCAAGGCAGGTACGAACCCTCGACAAAAACAATGCCCCGTGAGAAAAGAAACTCATAGGAGAGCGAAAGGGCAAACCCCGCTCCCAGTTCATATCCCACCCCTTGCTCCCAACCCAGGCGGGCCTTCAAGCCCAAGCCCGCCATCACCGGGGAAAGATGAGGCAACCGGTACAGCATGGTAGTCTCGATGCCCGCAGCCTGAAGCGAAGGTGCACGCATCGGCAGGCTTAGCGCAAGGTTCTGCTCGAATGTCCTGTTGAGCATTCCCACCTCCAAGCCCGTTGACATCAACGACTGGGAAATACCTGCATATGGTCTCGCAGCCAAGGTGAAACACGAGAGCAGAAGGATGATGACAAGCATTGGCTTAGCGTATTTCACGGGCCTTGGCCTCCTTGATGATAATTCGTGCTACATCCTCCGGCCCCAACTCGGAAGTATCGATGACCAGGTCCGCAACCGAGGTATCGCTGTTGTCGATGTTGTATAATCGTTTGTACCGTGCACTATCGTTTGCATCGCGGCGTCGAGTCTGCTCAAGACGTTCTTCCAGCGTCCCCCCTTCGCGTTGCATGATCCTTCGGGCACGTTCGAGCGAGCTTGCGGAAAGATATACCTTCAGATCGGCCTGCTTGAGCATCCAGATCGCCAGGCGGCTGCCAAGTACGCAATCCGGCTGGGATAGGGCCATCTCAACCTGCCTTCGGTCCACCTCAAGGTCGAATTCATCACTCTCCTCCGCCATTTTGCAGAACGTCCAGAATTCAATGCCCTTCTCTTCGCTGAGGGTACGGAAGGTGAAATTTATCATGGGATACCCCAGTTCATCTGCAACCAACTGAGAGACCGTGGTATTTCCACAACCGCTCTTTCCACTAATAGCAATACGCACGCAATCCCCCGTTACTCGATGTTCCGAATTTGTTCACGAATATTCTCCAGACCGTCCTTCATCTTGACCACCTGAATGTTCAGCTCGACCATCTGGCTCTTGCTGCCGATGGTATTGATCTCCCGATTCATCTCCTGGCAGAGAAAGTCAAGGCGCTTGCCGGTCGGCTCATCTTTTTCCAGCAAGGAGAAATACTCTTTCAGGTGCACTCCCAGACGCTTGATCTCCTCATGCACCGAGTATTTGACGAGCATGACCGCCACTTCCTGCAAAATCCTATTCTCATCATAGTTCTGATCACCGAGCATCTCGTTGAAACGAGACCGCAATGTGTCCTTTACCATCTGCTCCAATTCATTGGCATGGCTCTTGACCACATCCAAGCCTTCGGCGACAAGACCTCCCAAGCGAACCAAGTCCCGCTTGGTGGATTCACCCTCCCGCGTCTTGCTCTGTGAAAACTGCACCAAAGCCGATTCCAGTGTCTCAAAGAGAACCTGGCGGTAGCGTTCGCTGTCGTTGCCTTTCAAGCTCACCAACACACCCTCGCTGCCCAGGTAATCAGATAACCGAGGCTTCAGGGCTTTGCCGGAGAGTGCGGCAATCGAAGCAAATGCGTGTGTATAATTCTTTACAGCTTCTGCGTCTACATACAACTCCACATCACTGGCCAAATTCTTGACCCTGATGTTGACCTCCACATGGCCACGACTTGCCACCTTTGCGATATATTTGTCGATCTCCATCTCATAGGGGGCCAGCATATAGGGAATATTGTGATTGATATCCAAATAGCGATTATTGTACGACTTCAACTCCACGGCAAGCTGGAATTGCTCGCCTACGGATTCGCTGTATCCGTACCCGGTCATGCTCTTCATGAAAGACTCCTTCTCTGGTGCGCAATACGCTCGCAAAGGCTGCGGTTGTTGCCCGCACCCATCGTAATACACAACCATCGCTCTTGCAACCAGAGGCTGGCGAGAGCGAGGGCGGTATCTTCGTCTTGAGCAAAGGCGCATGTGGTTGAAGTCAGGCTCGATACCTGCCGGGCAAGATGTTGTGCTGGATCAGGACCCGAGGGGCCGTCCCCTCTTGCCGATGCATAGGTGGCCTGCACGATAAGCGCATCGCACTTGGACAGCTCCCGGGCAAAATCCTCGGAGAAAGCCCGTGTCCGGCTCGCAGTATGGGGGCAGAAAATCACCAGGATCTTGTGTCGGGGATACCGTTCGTTGAGTTCTTCCAAGCTTGTTCGGATTTCCGAAGGGTGATGGGCGTAGTCGTCGACATACACCACACCATTCTGTTCAAACAGTACTTCGGTTCTGCCGGTACAAGCTGTGTAGGAGCCCAAATGACGCGAAAGATTGGATACCAACGTAAGAAGCACTTCATCGGAGAGCAAAGCCTGGTCCTGGAGGTAGAGCTTCGGCCGTGGACGGTCGAGCAACATTGCAACCGAGAGAACCAATGCGCCGATGTGGTCGCACACCAAGGCCCTCGCTTTCGCTTGGACGGTGAAGGGATTTTCAGGCAGTACTGCAAGCGTATAGCTGTCAGGACCGCTTTGCATGATTCTGAACGGCGGCTTTGCCGAAAAGCCGTACGACAGGATTGTCAGGTCGGGCCGATTGACAGCGGCATACGCCGCTGCTTCACAGGCCCCGGCATCATCGGCGCAGTATATCAGGATTCCTCCGCTCTTGAGCTTGGAGACCAAGGACTCAAAACTGCGCTTCACATCCTCCAAGGAGTGGAAGTAGTCAGGATGGTCGAATTCAATGGAGGTTATCAGCACCGCCCGCAGATCATAGGAGAGAAAATGGTCTTGGTACTCGCAGGCCTCGAAAAGCGCGCACTCACCACCGTAATAGGGATAGTGCTTGAGGCCGGTTTGGGATGAACCGTAGACTGCATAGAACGGAAACTCAGCGTCCGAGGCTTCCCGCAACAGATGGGAGGCCACCGAACAGGTCGTACTCTTGCCATGGGTGCCTGCAACTGCATAGCTGTCCTGGCGCCTGGTAAGCAGGGCGATGAAAGCTGGATATGAGTAGAGGGCGAGCCCGCGCCGGGCAGCAGCCTGGAGAATTGGTGTTTGCAGGGGATAGGCGCTGCTGTAAATGACCAGGGAGATGTCGCTGGCCAGCAGATGTTCGGAAAAACCGATATCACAGGCCAAGCCTTCCTGTTCGAGCAAGGCATCGGTGAAGAACACTTCGTCACGGTCGCATCCGCGTACTTGGCAGCCCATCCGCTTAAGCAGGACGGCCAGACTGGCCATGCCTGTACCCTTCATTCCTACCAGATAGCAATGCTGTGACTGCAGATCCATACCAGCTCCCTCTTCAAACGAAAAAAAAGACTGCCACACAGGACAGTCTCGGTTCCAACAACTATGTTTTTAGTTGGATGCAGTTGCCTTGATGTGGGCATTGCAAGGCTTGCAGACCTTGGCTTTCTGACCGTCGATGGTCACTTCATACATAACCTTGACTTCGGTTCTCTTGCAAACGGGGCACTGACCACGTCCATGGTTCACTTCGCTCCTGATCCCACTGCCTCTATGTGCTTTGGACATATACTCTACTCCTTACAGGTTCAAACGTTCTACCGTTTGACTATATAGTGGGCAAACGTGTGTGTCAAGTGGACCCAATTTAGAGAATCAAGGCTACCCCGACTAGCAAAACCGCTTGCTGGCTTGTCGCAGTCTTGGAGTACCACGCAGTGGGCCAACCACAAGCCAAGGTTACCTGGAACGTGTCGAGTTGGGCGTTCAATGCAAGGGTCTGCCTGCCTCGGGCAAGGGAGAATTTCAAAAGGTCCGTGCTCTCCGGCTTATACTCGCGATATCCCAATTGCAGGCTGACCGACCAGGTAGGAAGCAACTGCAACTTGGCCGAAATTCCCAATTTCAGCTCCCTATCGGTATCGGACCCCAGATTTACAAAGTCCAACGCCCCCTGGAATTTCAACAGATGCAGCTGATTGGCATCATCATAGGTTGGAGAGCTGAAAGAGAAACCCCAATCGAGGGTCTTCAGCAAGGAATCCATACTGACCACCAGTGATTGCTCTGCACTGCCGTAGGCAAGCTGGTCGCTGACCACCCCCATCTTGAACCAACGATAATCCAACAGGATCCCGACGCCGAATGTTACGCTGGACAGATCGTCCACCGCTTCATACCGGCCGACGGTGGTCTCGACAAAGTAATCGAGCAAAATTCGATCGTCCTGGATTTTTACCAAGCTCCGTTCACTGACTGCCGAAGCACGTGCAGTTACACCGAACGAGAAAACGGAACGCGATGTGGCCCAGTCGAACTGAAAGAGTGTGGTTCTCTTCCCCACATATTCGGAGGCATCGGAAAACAGTTGGCGATTCTCCAAGGTGTTCCTGTTCTGGATCGAGAAGGCAAGGCTTCCGGAAATAAAGGAAATCGCCCAATCGGCTACAGGCTCTTCCAATCGTGCAGCAAACGGAGAGAGCGTGAAATTCGAAGCATCCAATGCATCCTGGAAACGGGCGGAGGCCAAAAATGAAGTATCCTTGTCCTTCTCCAAACCAAGCAAGGCCGGGTTTGCCAAAAAGGAATCGCTTTCATAGTCAAGGGAAAGCCCGGCGTCGGCCATACCCCAGGCAGAGCCGGAAGCCAAGTCCAAAGGGAGCGAAAACGCGTTCGTCATGCAGAGAATCGAGACAAGCAGGACCAGCATCACCTTTTTGGACATCGTCATACCTCACTCAGACCAAGCATAGCAAAAAATGAAACAACACGCCACCAGTTGTTTGCAAACCTTCTGGATGTGAAGTACCATACACGTATGAAAACCCTAGCAGCACTCCTACAGTCGATAGGCATCGAAGATGCGATGCAAGACGATTCCATACTCATCCAAACCATAAGCCAGCACTCGAAGCAATGCAAACCCAACTCCGTGTTTTTCGCCTTTCATGGACTGAGAACCGATGGGATTCTCTATATCCAAGAGGCGATCGAACAAGGGGCTGTCTGCATTATCAGTGAACGGGACCTCTCCCTGCTGCCGATTCCCGCACACATCCGTTGGTACCAAGTCAAGAAGCCCCATACCGCCTTTGCACGTATGTGTTCCGCTTTCTACGACCGACCGCAGGACAAGCTGGGAATCATCGGGGTGAGCGGCACCGACGGAAAGAGCACCACCTGCGACTATCTCTACCAGCTGCTGCAAAAGAACGGCGTAAAAGCAGGTTTGCTCACCACCGTAAGCATCGACGATGGGTCGACCAAGGTCGACTCTCCCTATCGGCAAAGCACGCCCGAGCCCGACCAGTTGCACGCCTTTTTGCATCGTTGTGTTGAAAACAAGGTTGAAAAGGTCGTTCTGGAATGCACCAGCCACGCCTTGAGCAGCACCTTCGACCGGTTGGCGGGCATCGAGTTCGATGCTGCCATCGTTACCAAAGTAACCAGCGAACACCTGGAGTTTCACCACAGTCTTGAGGAGTACACCCAGGCTAAAGTCAACCTGGTACGAGCCCTCAAGGATGGAGGCTTGTTTATATCAAGCACCGACAACGCCAAACTGGAATACTTCACCGCCGCTCTGAGGAGCACCACCAAAGCACTCATCCTGGGCAAGGATGTGCCCTTTCGCATCGAGTTCATGGGGTACCAGGGCGTATTGGTTGACATTCTGGGACAACGCATCCAGACACCGCTGCTCTTGCCCAGCTTGGCCACCAACGCACTTTTGGCAATTTTTTGTGCAAGCCATCTGACCGGCATCAAGGAAGAGACCCTGCTTCCCCTTATCAAAACCCTCCAGCCGGTCAAGGGCCGAATGCACCTGATCGAGAACTCACTGGGCTTGCGGGTCATCATCGACTTTGCCCACACCGCCGATGCCTACGAAGGAATTTTCTTCTTTGCAAAGCGGACGAGCGAGGGAGGAGACATCATTGCCGTCTTTGGTTGCGCAGGGGAAAGGGACGCCTCAAAGCGATCCCCGATGGGCAGGATTGCGAACAAGTACTGCTCAACAATCATCCTCACCGAGGAAGACCCCCGCAGGGAGGGTAATCAGGCGATTTTCTCCGACCTCCGCTTTCACATGAACAATCCTGCCTGCACAGTGTGGGAGATTGAGAGTCGTCGGGAGGCTATCCGAAAGGCAATCTCGATTGCACAGTCCGGCGACACCCTTCTCTTTTTAGGAAAGGGTCATGAAAAGACCATAGAGCGGATGGACGCAAAAATCAGCTGGGACGAAGTCGCAGAAGTACAGGCCGCCCTGCGTCTACAAGAGGAGAAGAGACTATGACCATAGCCCTCGTCTATGGAGGAAGGTCAGCCGAACACGATGTCTCCATCTGTAGCGCAAAAACCATGCATCAAGCACTCAGGCAGGCAGGCTTTTCGGTGCTTCTCATCGCCATCACCCTCGAAGGCCGATGGTACCTCCAACAAGCCGAGGTGAGCAAACACATCTCAACAGACAAGCCTGTTTTTGCAGCCGCCGGCCTCGGTTTTTTTGTCGGCGATGCAAAGCTTGCCATCGACGCGGTATTCGCCACCACCCACGGATATGGAGGCGAGGACGGCAACCTGCAAGGTCTCTGCATGCTCTCGAGGCTGCCATTGTGCGGCTGCGACACCGTCTGTAGTGCTCTTGGGATGCACAAATACCTGGCCGCAGTAGTATTTGAAAGCGAGCACATCCCAACCGTACCCACCTTGGTGCTGACCAAAGAACAGGTGCAAGACGGGCCATTCGACCAACTGCTTGTGCAATCGCAAAGCAAACTCGGCCCCGATTTGTTCGTGAAGCCAGAAAACAGTGGATCATCAGTAGGCGTCAGCGCCTTGATGAAGAGCGATCTCCAATCGTTTCAGGATGCTGTGAAACTGGCAGGGGTATACAGCGAACGTGTTCTTGTACAGCAGCTCATCCATCCTTTGCTGGAAGTGGAGACGGCGGTGTTACAGACATCTGACCGGGGTCTGGTCATTGCGGGACCCGGTTTGGTTGTGGATCCTGCCAAACAGAACGTCGGATATCTCAGCTATGAGCACAAATACGGACAGGTTGACCCTGCACATATCAGAATACCCAGCGGTTTGGATGCGGGCATTGAATGCACCATCATCGAGTATGCCAGAAAAGCCTTTCTTGCAATCAAGGGGGACGGGTACGCCCGCATCGACTTCTTTGTAAGTGGAAATCGAATCTATCTCAATGAAATCAATACCTCTCCCGGTATGACCGGCACAAGCCACTACCCCGCCCTGATGGCAAGCATCGGGTATGACCTTCCCACCATTTGCAGGCACTTGGTTGCCGACGCCCTCAAGCGCAATGCCGAGGAACGGCAACGAATCTATACTCCTCCGAGGCGGTAAGGCCTATGGAAACCGTTATTTTCCACGTTGACATGGATGCTTTCTATGCCGCCGTTGAAGTATTGGACAACCCTGACTACCGGGATACGTGCCTGCTCATCGGAGGCCTGGGAAAACGCTCGGTTGTAGCCACCGCCAGTTATGCCGCCCGCGCATACGGGGTGCACTCGGCGATGCCGATGGCCCAAGCCTTGCGGCTCTGCCCCCAGGCCATCGTGGTGGAACCCCGCATGGAGCGCTACAGCCAGGTGAGCAGGCAGGTCATGGAAATCCTCAAATCCTTTTCCAGTGATGTGCACCAGATTTCCATCGATGAGGCATTTTTGGATATGAGCGGAACCTTTCGACTGTTCGGGCTCCCCCGTGAGGCGGGAAGATTGCTCAAGGAGCGGGTGAAACAGGAGACAGGGCTGAACATCTCGGTAGGAATAGGACCCAGCAGGTTCATAGCCAAAATGGCCAGTGATTACGACAAACCCGATGGACTATGCAGGGTCTCGATGGGCAAGGAGATAGCCTTCATTGATGCAGTGGGGCTCAAAAAGTTGTGGGGAGTAGGAAAAGTCACCCAGCAACAGCTGGCAAAGCATCACATAACATCCACAGCGGAACTCAGGACATACAGCGAACAAACCCTGCAGAGCTTGTTCGGACGGAGCATGGGGCATTTTCTGTATCTTGCCTGCCGCGGCATCGACCCCGGCATTTTCAAGGAGGAAGCCAAAAGCCACTCCATCTCCACCGAGACAACCTTCATCGAGGATGTAACCACCTCTGAAGTGCTCGAGCAGACACTTCTGTGGATGAGCCACGAAGTCATGTTCCGTTCGCTGGATGAGAAACAAATGGGACGCACCGTCGGTCTGAAACTACGTTTTCCCGACTTTACCACCTTCACGGTGCAGGTCACCCCGCAGTCGACCATTTACAGCGCAGAACAGATATACCAGCATGCGAAAATGCTCTTGCAGCAAAAATGGAGCGAAGGCAGGCCGGTCAGGCTCATCGGCCTCGGGCTCTATCAGTTGTACAGTGGTGAACGACCTCTGCAGGAAGAGCTCTTTGAAGATCCATACGAGAAGAAGAGGCGATTGGAGCAAGTGGTGTTGAAGTTGCAGAAAGAGGGGAAGCAAGTCGTCAAGGCAACCAATCTGGAACGAAAAGGCAAGATGACCGGCGGCAATGAAAAAGTGCAGGAATAGGGGAAAGGGCAGCTGTCGACATCACGAAACGACGGCCATCACGCATGCTTGTTCCTTTATATCTTAGTACTTTACTATTTTTTGTTATTTCTATAACACAACTAGGTAAAATTCTGAGTAAACCACCTGGCCGATCAAAAGTGCTACGCATCGTGCGTGCAGCACGCTGACTGATCTGTGTTGGACTGGGTTTTGCAGACATCCTGCTTCCAATGCCGCCCGCCACCCATCTTCTGCTTTTGAAAACCCGGTCAGAGCGTATGTACCTTGGCAAGGCGGCTGAGAGTGACCATGCACAGAAAGAGCAACAACAAGATGCAGAGCTGCATCAGCGGCATCCACTGCAGGCCCACTGCAGATCCGAGTACGCCGAAAAGAGGCGGGGTGATTGTACTTCCTACGTATGCACTAGCCATCTGCAAACCGATGATGCGCTGACTATCCTCGATGGAGAACCTTCGAGGGGTCTCGTGGATCATGCTGGGAAAAACAGGAGCACATCCCAAGCCCAACATCAAGAGCGAGTATCCGGCAAACGGAAGCGGCGATATGAAGAGAAACGCCAAGGCGAACAGACACAATGCCAAGCCGATATAAATCAACTTGGTATTGGAGAGCCGCATCGATACGAATCCGCTTATCATTCTTCCGCTTGTTATCCCGAAAAAGAAGAGTGAGCCGTACAGGGCGGCCCGCGTTGCGGCCAAGCCCTTCACTTCTACAAGATAGCTGACCGCCCACAGTCCGGTGGACACCTCCAAGGCACAATACAGGAAGAAACCCAGCAGGGCGAAGGGAAGTGCCTTGTGCCTGGTGCGCTTGGTCTTGCAGCTCTCATGCGAATGTGCAACTTGCTTGGCAGGTCGCTCAAACAAGGGAATCGAGGCAAGCAGGGCTAGAACCAACAGCATTTGCAAAGCAGCCAGGGTGCGATACCCCGCCCTATAGCTTAGTTGCAAGGAGAGAACCAGGCCCATCACAGCCGGTCCTGCAGTCGCTCCCAACCCCCAGAACGAGTGAAGCCAATTCATGTGCCTTGCCTCATAGTGCAGTGCAACGTAGTTGTTCAGAGCAGAATCGACCGAACCGGCTCCCAGCCCGAGCGGGATGGCACAGAGCAGGAGAGAGGGCAGTGTCGATGAGATTGAGTAGCCGAAGAGGGCCAACGATGTCATCAGTACGCTCACCAACGTTACTTTGCCTGTTCCAAACCGGTTGATCAATCGATAACTGAGCAGTGCTGAAGCTACCGTGCCTATGGAGCCTGCAGCGCCCAACAAGCCTGCGCTTGCCAAAGGAAGCCCGAGCTCCAGGCGCATGACAGGCCATACGCTGCCCAACACCCCGTCGGGAAGACCAAGGCTGATGAAGGCCAGATAGATGAGAATAAGCAGCAGCATGTCAGGCTCCTATCGTAGAGAAATACATGACGACCACGACCGAAAGCACGATGCGATAGATGCCGAAAGCTGAGAAGTCATGGCTCCTAACATAGGCGATGAGGGCTTTGATGCAGGCCAGGGAGACGAGAAAGGAGCTGACAAACCCGACTCCAAGCAAGAGATACTCCTCTGCCGAGTAGGAGAAGCCAAGCTTGAGGAGCTTCAACAGGGACGCCCCTGCCATGATTGGGATTGCCATGAAAAAAGAGAACCTGGCGGCTACCTGCCGCTCCAGGCCGATGACGATGCCTCCCAGGATTGTCGAGCCTGAACGGCTGGTTCCCGGAACAAGGGCAAGCATCTGGAAAAAGCCGAGCAGCAGGGCATCCGTATAGGTGAGGGAATCGAGGTCCTTCACCCGCTTCGGTGCTCTTCCAATGCTGCTTTTCTCCAAAAACAGATAGAGCACCCCGTAGACAAAGAGGGCAAGGGCGATGACCGGCCAGCGATACAGATGCGCATCCATGTAGTCATCGAGCAGAACCCCTGCAATACCGGCGGGAATGGTTGCTATCAGGACTTTGACCCAAAGCAGATAGGTTGCCGTCCGCTGCTGCTTGCTCTTTCGAAAGGAGAAAGGATTGAGCGTGGAAAAGTAAAGTACGACAACAGCCAAAATGGAGGCCAGTTGGATGATGACCATGAACAGCTCTCTGGCATGCTCGCCAAGGTTGATGTGAAGCACCTCGTCCAAAAGCAGCAGGTGCCCTGTCGAGCTGATGGGCAGCCATTCGGTGATTCCCTGTACAACACCCAAAACCAAAGCCTTCAGAATCTCGACCATACATAACCCTCCAAACTGAAGCAAGTCTAGAGCAATCTTCAACGGTTTACAAGGTTGATAAATGCCGCAGCTCTCAGTCAGACCACCTTGTACTGATTCCCTGCAAGTGGTAGATTTGCCTTAGGGGGAGGACCATGGCTCTGCATATTGTCCTGTTTGAACCAGAAATTCCGCAAAATACCGGAAACATCGCCCGTACCTGTGCAGCGGTCGGGGCGACGTTGCATCTGGTTCATCCACTGGGTTTCAGCCTCTCTGAAAAGCATCTGAAGCGTGCCGGCCTCGATTACTGGCCGTTGCTGACGCTTCGCGAATATTCGGGCATCGAGGAATTCATGGAACAGAAAGGGACAGAAAACCTCTACTTTTTCACCACCAAAGCCCAACGGATATATGCCGAGGTCTCATACCCGGAGGAAACCTACCTTGTATTCGGCAAGGAGAGTGAGGGAATTCCCGAGACCATCCTCGTAGACCATCAAAACAGCTGTGTACGCATACCCATGCGCAGCCAAGCGCGCAGTTTGAACCTTTCCAACAGTGTGGCCATCGCTACCTACGAATATCTCAGGCAGGCTCAGTTTCCCGACCTTGGCAGAACGGGAACACTGCATCGCCTAGCTTGGAAGGAGTGAGCATGCAGAAGCTCGGAATCATTGGATGCGGCAACATGGGAGGGGCCATAGCACAAAGCCTTCCCGACGGGGCGGTCGTCTATGACAGCGACCAACAGAAAATGGAAGTCCTTACCCGGTTTCCCGGTATCGAAGCGGCCTCCAGTCTTGAGGATCTGCTCGACCGATCACAGCGTGTCCTGCTTGCCGTAAAACCGCAGATACTCCCCTCCCTCTATCCGATACTCAGAAAGCACAACAGCAGTGAAAAAGCTTGGATATCGATAGCTGCAGGAGTTCCTCTTGCGGTTTTGGCAGAGGAGCTTGGAAGTGACCAGGTGGTACGCTTCATGCCCAATATCGCTGCATCACAAAAGGCGGCAGTGACAGCCTATGCAGCACATCCCAACTGCTGGGCGGAAAACCTTGCCTATGCAAGGGACATCGCTCAGTCTTTCGGACAGGCCTTTCATCTGAATGAGAGTCAGTTCTCCGCATTCATCGGCATCAGCGGGTCGGCCATCGCTTTCATGCTGCAATTCTGCCATGCGCTCAGCATGGGAGGGGTCAGGGAGGGCATTCCCTATCCACAGGCTCTTGAGATAGTCAGCGCAACAATGAACAGCACGAACGCCTTGCTTTCCACTTCCAAACAACACCCGGTCGCACTGGCCACCATGGTGTGTTCAGCGGGAGGGACCACCATCGAGGGAATGCAGGCCCTCTGTGAAGGGGCCTTTGATGCGGTGGTGATGCAAGCAGTCGAGGCTAGTTGCAGCAAATCAAAAGCGATGGAAGAACGGGCATTGCTTGGTCGAGAAATTACAGGGAAGAGGTGAAAGAAACAGCATGATTGATTTGAAAGAGTTGAAAGCCAGGCGCGATGAGATTGCTCAGAACATTCGCGTACGAAATATGAGCGTTGATATCGATGCAATCATTGAATTGCAGGAAAAGCGTTCAGCTTTGATGCAGGAAGTAGAAAACCTGAGAGCACAACGCAATGAGAATGCACAGAAAATGAAAGGCAAGCTCGACTCCCAGGCCAGGACAACCTTGATCGCCGAAGGCAAAAGCCTGAAGGAGAGCATCGCCTCGGTCGAAGAGCAGCTGAATGCAATCGACAAAGCCTTCAGTGAGCAGGCTGGAACCATTCCAAACTACGCCCATCCCGATGCTCCAGTGGGAAAAGAGGACAAGGACAACACCGCAATCAAGTTTGTGGGAGACATCCCTCATTTCACCTTCAAGGCCAAGGACCATGTGCAGCTTGGGGAATCGCTGGATCTCATCGATTTCGATACCGCAACCAGGGTTTCGGGTCCAAAGTTTTATTACCTCAAGCGAGAAGCGGTGATCCTGCAGATGGCTCTTGAGCGATATGCAATGGATATCGTGATCAAGCATGGGTTCACCCCTTTCATCACCCCCGATATCGCCAAGGAAGAGATCCTTTCGGGCATCGGGTTCAATCCTCGTGGAGAGGAGAGCAACATCTACACCATCGAGGGTACCGGAGCTTGCCTGGTTGGAACAGCGGAGATTACCTTGGGCGGCTACTATGCCGATCAGATTCTCGAGCGCGAACAACTACCGATAAAGATGGCCGGGCTGTCCCACTGTTTCCGTCGTGAAGCAGGAGGTGCAGGACAGTATTCCAAGGGTCTGTACCGCGTACACCAGTTCTCCAAGCTGGAGATGTTCATCTACTGCCTGCCCGAGCAATCGGATGCATACCACCAGCAGCTGTTGTCGATCGAGGAAGAGATTTTCAGCGGTCTGGGTCTTGCCTACCGTGTTGTCGATACCTGCACAGGAGATCTTGGGGCTCCCGCCTATCGCAAGTTCGACATTGAAGCCTGGATGCCCGGCCGGGGTGAGAACGGTGAGTATGGCGAGGTGACATCCACCAGCAACTGCACCGACTACCAGGCGCGCTCCCTGTCCATTCGATACCGCGATGAAAACGGGAAAACCCAATTTGTACATATGCTCAACGGAACCGCCATCGCCCTCAGTCGTGCCATGGTGGCCATCCTTGAGAACTACCAAACCGAGGATGGGTCGGTGCTCATTCCCCAATCCTTGGTGCCGTACACCGGCTTCACCAAGATCGAGGCGAAAGCCTAAGGAAGGAAAACAATGCTTACAAGCGCCTTGGTAACCGATTTCTATGAATTGACCATGATGCAAGGGTACTATTTGAACAAGCACAACCCCGAGGTCGTCTTTGATATGTTCTACCGCACAAACCCCTTCGAAGGAGGGTATGTGGTATTTGCCGGCCTGCACGACCTGGTGGATAAACTTGAGGCTTTGCAATTCAGTGATACGGATATCGAGTATCTTGGCAGCTTGGGCATGTTTGACTCCTCGTTCCTCGAGTATCTGAGAACATACCGGTTCGAAGGGGACATCTTCGCCGTCGAGGAAGGGACTGTGGTATTCCCCTCAGAACCTTTGCTGCGGGTGCATACAAACCTCATTGAGGCCCAGCTTATCGAAGGGCTTCTGCTCAATACCCTGAACTTCCAGAGCCTGATAGCAACCAAGGCTTCCCGCATGGCCTTGGCCAGCAATCGCGGCACCTTGATGGAATTCGGACTGAGAAGGGCTCAGGGAGGCGATGGCGCACTGTCGGCAAGCAGGGCAGCATTCATCGGAGGTTGCCAGGTCACCAGCAACACACTGGCTGGAAAGGTTTTCCATATTCCGGTGGCTGGAACCATGGCCCACTCCTGGATCATGAGTTATCCCAGCGAATTGGAATCATTTCGTGCCTATGCAAAGCTCTACCCTGACAACACCGTACTGCTCATCGATACCTATGACACCTTGGGATCGGGTATCGACAATGCCATCATCGTCGGGCTTGAACAGCAAAAGAAAGGGAAATCCATCGGGGTGCGCATCGACAGCGGCGACCTTTCCTACCTTCCCCGGGTTATTCGCAAGAAACTCGACGATGCCGGCCTTACGGATGCAAAAATCGTAGTCTCCAACGATTTGACGGAGGAAATTGTGCAGACATTGGTGCACGACGAGGTTCCCATCAACAGCTGGGGAATCGGAACGCACCTGGTGACCGGAGGAAGCCAAGCTTCGCTCAACGGGGTGTATAAACTCGCTGCAAAGCAGAATGCCGATGGAACAATCGTTCCCACCATGAAAATCTCCAACAGCTTTGAGAAGACCACCAATCCGGGCATCAAGCAGGTCTATCGGTTTTATGATGCTGAAGGCGGAGCGATAGCCGACCTTGTGACACTGCATCACGAGCAGATAGTCACCGGTAAAAAGTATACGTTCTACCATCCCTTCGCCGAGGCTGATTTCTTTGAGATGCAAAGCGACCGCTATACCCGCTGTGAGCCGCTTCTCAAAACAATCATGCTGGAAGGCAGACGTGTGACGGAGAAACCCTCCCTGCAGCAGATTCAAGCATATGCACAAAAAAGCCTTGAAACATTTCACAAGAGCTATTTGCGGCAAATCAATCCGCATATCTACAAAGTCAGTCTCTCCTCCAAGCTTAAAAAGTTGAAGATGGACCTCTTGGTCGCCCAGCGCAGGAAGGCGAAGGACGAGCAGTAACTCACATTCGCTCGACAGCAAACCGCAGAGCCGTCCTCAACAGGGCGGCTCTTGTGTTCCTGCAATTGTCCAGATAAATCTCCCTGTGCGCCGTCCCCACTCTTCTCAGGCCGTGTTCGTCACAAAAGGCTTGCATTCTTGCCATACTTGCAACTTCATCCTTATAGGAACCGGTATGCAGAGCAGTGACACACAATCCCTCTTCGAGCAATCCAAGGTGGACGGAAGCAGTGGAAAGTCCTTGCTTGAATGCTACTTGGTCGCGCACCTGCAGGAAAAGCTCCTCGTTCAGCCAGTCAGGTTGGGCGATCATTGCCGACCACTGCCAGGTCCTCCGGTTCTCTGTTTCCAAGGGCACCCACAGGCACTCGAGCGGGGAGACGGCAAAGCTTTGATAGAGACGATGCCTGCCGAACTCAGCCTGCAAGGTAGTGCTGATGGCATAGAGCATCTGGACCGCCAGTTCATAGGCTTCGTCCTCGGCCTTACCCTCCCCGTCAACGATGCAGTAGACCTGTTGAGGAGCGTAGACCAACGAGGGTTCTTTTTTGGGATTGTAGAGTTCTTTGAGAGCTTTTCTTACATCATACTCAATCAAGCGGACCTCCTTGTCAGAGGCAAAGCTCGATGGCTGTTGCCAAAGCCTGGGCTACACGCTGTCGATATTGCGGTGATACCAGGTTGCGTGCATCCTCTTCATTGGTTAGAAACCCGACCTCCACCAGCACGGACGGCATCCTGCTGGCATTCAGGACATAGATATCACGCTCCTTCACGCCCCTGTTGCGGCTGGTGACCAGTCTCTCGGACAATGTCTTCTCAAAGTTGGAAGCCACTACAAGGTTTCGATGGTTGAGCAATCGATTGAGTGAAAGAAGCGAATGCGAAGAAAACAGGCTGATGTTCTCAATCGGGGTTTTCTCATCGAGAAATGTCACCCGCTTGTTCTGTTGCTTGGTCAGGATCTCAAATCCTGAAGCTTCCTTGGTCTGTGCACTATTGACATGGATGGAGACAAAGAGCGCACTGCTTTGGGCTTTGAGGCTCTGTGAGTATGCCACCTCGCAACGTTGTTCTAGCGTTAGGTAGGTATCGTCGCTACGGGTCATGACCAACTGCAAATCCGGGTGGGAGACCGCCAGCAGTGCATGCAGGCGCTTGGTTATGTCCAGCGTCAAATCCCGCTCATACACAGTCCCCCCGGCGAAACTCCATGCATAGGAGGCTCCAGGGTCGTGACCTCCGTGTCCGGCATCCAGGATAATGGTTTTCACCGGATAGGAAAAAGGGTCGGCAGCGGCAGAAAGAGGAGAACACACCACAAGCAATACCATCAGAAAAAGTACCTTCTTCACGCATCCTCCTTGGGCCAACGGGCGCAGAGCTCTGCAAAATCAAGTTTTTGCAGCCAAAGCATGCGTTTCTTCACTTCCGTCTGATAGACTTCCTTGTCGAAAAACCCTTTGTATTTTCTTGCAACATTCTTTGCATTGATCTTCTGCACCGAGAGCGCCTTGGTATAGCACCTGAGGTACCCCTCTGCCTCGCTGCGGTCTTCAATGACGCTTTCTCGGTCGGGAAACTGCACCATCAACGCACTGTTGATCGAGACGGTATATCCGAGCAGGTGGCAACGAATTCCCCAATCCAAAGCCTGCCAATACTCGCTGTGGATAGCCTCATCAAAACCCCTGAGCCGTTGAAACAAGGCGCGGTCATACAAGCCCAGGCACATGAAAGGATAGAGGGAAGGAAGACTGACAGCCCTATCCAGACTGGGAAAACCGGAATCGGGATCCAAATGCCGGCCACACATGCGCGGCATCCTTCGACAGGGGATGATTTCGCGGTAGGCGTTGGCAACCACGGCTGAGAAGGCTGCCGGATGGTCGCTTTGGGTCATGGCATCCAAGAGAGTCGGGCCATCGAAGGTTACCAGCAACAAGTCGGAACGAACAATGAGAAACAGATTGGTCCTGCACTCGTTTGCAACCGCATTCACTTTTTCTCCGGTAAAGGTATGACTGGTGAAAACCAGGAAGGTCACATCCTTGTATGCTTCCTGCATGAGCCCCAGATCAAAACGTCCTTCCTGGGTTACTACATGCAGGCTGTAATTCATCTCACGGGTATACCAATCCAGGCAGTTGGTCAGCTGTTCGAGGTTTCCAGTATCGAGAATACCGATGGCAAGCTGTTCGGTATTGTGCAACCGAGTGACCCTGCTGCCGAGCTCTTGCTTTCTACGGTATATTCGATAGTTATTCAACATCGTCGAGCAACACCAAATCCTCTGGACGGAAAATCATGTCCTTGTAGCCTGTTCCTAGAATCCGTTGGATATCCTTGCTGCTATGTCCGGCAACACTGGCAATATCGGTACTGTTCAAATAGGGAACAGCCTTGGCAAACGGCTTTCCATCCGTTGAACAAACCTGAATGACATCTCCCTCGGAGAAAACCCCATGCACCCGAACCACCCCTTTGGGAAGCAGGCTTTTTTTGGAGAGCAGTGCTTGTTTTGCTCCATCATCCACCTCGATGGATCCCTGATGGGAGTTGTTGAGAATCCACCGCTCCCGCTGACTGAGCCGTTTGGTCGGATGGATGTAGGTTCCCAGCGCTTCTGATTCCAAAAGCCTCGGCAAGGCATTCTCCTCGTAGCCGCTGGCAATGATGGTTGCACACCCGGCAACTGCTGCAATTTTGGCAGCCAGGAGCTTGGTCTTCATTCCACCGGTTGAATAGGTCGATCCTGCTCCACCAGCATATGCAAGAATTTTCTCATCCAACAACTCGATCTCACTGAGCAGCTGTGCATTGGTGTCCTTTTTAGGGTCTGCAGTATACAGCCCGGTGATATCGGTGAGGATGATCAACAAATCAGCGTCGATCTTGCTGGCGACCATGGCACTCATGCGGTCGTTGTCCCCGAAAGCAGAACCAATTTCGGCTGTGCTCACCACGTCATTCTCATTGAAAACAGGCACCACGCCCAAATCCAGCAGGGTGAAAACACTATTGCGGAGGTTTACGTAGGTAAGACGGTTGTTCAAATCCTTGCGGGTCAGCAGGATCTGCGAGCAAACCAGGCCATGCTTCTTGAATGCCCTGCGGTAACTGGACATCAACAGCGGTTGTCCGATCGAAGCACACGCCTGACGCATTGCAACCTGCTTGACCGGTCCCTTCAGGTGCAGCTCTTTCGCCCCCATGCCGATGGCCCCGCTGGAAACCAGGAGGACTTGGTAATTCTTTTTCATCAAACAAGCAATCTGTTCAACGATGGAGTCGATGCGGGTCTCGTCGATTCCATCCTTGCAGCTGAGCAGATTGGTTCCCACCTTCAGCACGATACGTTTCACATCCGCCAAATCACGACTCATACCTCTTCTCCTGAAAGCATTGAGTGGCCGTCGCAGGCAAGCTCTTGATGCAGAAACGGCTTGGGAACCGCCCCTGCATAGGTAGAAACCACCTGGCCGGTTCCGCGTACCAGATACTTGGTACTCATCAAACCTTCCAAGCCTACCGGACCGCGGGCATGAATTTTTGCCGTACTGATACCTACCTCCGCTCCGAGACCGAATCGATACCCGTCTGAAAACCTGGTCGAGCAGTTCGCAAAGACATCGGCACTGTCGACTTGTGTAAAGAATGTTCTAACCGCCTGGGAATCCTCACTGACAATGGCATCGGTATGGTGCGACCCATACTCCTCAATATGCTCGATCGCCTGCTGTAGTGAGTCCACGACATGAATATTCACCTCGTTCTGCAAATACTCCCGCTCCCAATCGCCTTGCTCGTAGGGTATGGCCTGGATGCAGGAACAGACGACGCTGTCCCCATGGATGACAACATTTCCCTCAGCCAGTCTCCTGGCCAGAGGCTGGAGCACTTGTTTTGCCATCTTCTGATGCACAAGTATGGTTTCCACGGCATTGCAGGCGGCAGGATACTGTGTCTTGGAGTCAAAGGCAATTTCAACAGCCTTGTCCAAATCGGCTTTCTCATCGATATAGAGATGACAGATCCCATCTGCATGGCCGAGCACGGGAATCGATGTGTGCTCCATCACATACTTGACAAATTGATTGCTGCCGCGGGGAATGAGCAGGTCGATCTCATCCTCCATACCCAGAATCTGATCCACATCGCCGTGGCTTTCCAGGAGGGTCAACCAAGCATCACCGAGTGTGGATGATGCGCAGCTTTGCTTGATGACCTCCACCAGCGCAGTATTGGTTCGCTGTGCCTCCCTCCCCCCTTTCAGGATGATTCCATTGCCGCTTTTCAAGCACAAGGAGACTATCTGGATGAGAGCATCGGGCCGTGCTTCGAATATCATGCCGATCACCCCGATGGGGAACGTAACCTGCTCAAGGAGCAGGCCGGTATCGAGCAGCCTGCGCTGCTTGACCTTGCCGATCGGATCGTCAAGTTGGGCCACTTGCCTCAGGCCGGCAAGGGAGGCTTCAAGCTTCTCCTGTGAGAAAACCAGGCGCTTGATCAATGATTCTTTCTGTCCATTTTCCCGCGCAGAACGGACATCTTCCTGGTTTGCAGATGCAATGACGGGATATGCTGTTCGCAGATTCTCTGCCATCGCAAGCAAAAGGGCGTTTCTCTCTTCCTGCCTGCTGGCGGCCAAGCGCTTGGAACTCGCCCTCAGATCACGAATCCGCTGGTGTAATGCATGTTTATCCATTCTTCAGGTCCTTTATCGTACTAACTATAACAGTAAACTGAATGGGCAAAGGTATCAAGGTGAAAAGAGATGGCCAAATGGGCAAAATCCGATTGCACTTTTAAAAATACAATGGTAAACTGCAACCATTCGCAACACCAAGGAGCTTTCCTATGAAGATTCGTTCGCTGCTTATATGCTTTCTTTTGCTGCCGGCCCTCCTCTTTGCCCAAGCTTCATCAGAGTCTGCCATGGACAATTCCGACTACTACACGGCCACCGATGCAAATAACCGCACGCTCAAGCTTGCACAAAAGCCTTCTCATATCCTGATCGCCGGCAAAGCCGGCAATATGCCTGCCAATGCGTTGTTTTTATTCGAAGAAGTGGAAAGCATGGACATTACCCTGCCCAAAACCGACCAAGGGTTGGGCGATTTCTTTGCCTTCATCAGACCCGGACTGGACCAGAAGCCGCGCATCAGCCAGACGGCAAGTGCTGAGGAGATTGCCAGCAAAAACAGTGATTTGGTACTCATGAAAGCCACCCACTATGAATCCACTGCAAAAAAACTCGACCAGCTGGGCATTCCCAACTACACCATGAACCTTGAGAGTTATGAGGACTGGAAGAACGAACTCAGAGAGCTGGGAAAGCTGCTGAAGAACACCGTCCGAGCCGAACAGCTGATCAATCTCTACGAGACGCAGGTCCGATTCATCACCGACAGGGTCAAAGGCTTGAAAGAGGAAGAGAAAGTAAGAATCCTGCTGTTGCAGGCTGAACGTTCCGATGCAACCTATGCCTATAAAATCGCTCCCGATTCCTGGATGCAGACATGGATGGTGGAGACCGTCGGTGCAATTCCTGTCTACAAGGGTGCCAACAAGGCAGCCAACGGCTGGTCGACGGTCAGCTTCGAACAAATTGCTGCCTGGAACCCCGAGCTGGTCATTCTCGTCAGCTACAAGGATGCCAGCTACAAGTACGTGAAGGCTGTGCAGGAATCAGGGGTCTGGGCCAATCTGGACGCAGTGAAAAACGGCCGGGTAAAAGCAAGTCCTCACGATATGATGAACTACATCCAGCCTGTCGCTTCCTGGATATTGGGTCTGCAGTGGTTGGCAAAGGAGGCATATCCTGCTTTGTTTGCCGACTTGGATATGGAAGCACAAGTAAGGCGCTTCTATCAGGATTTCTACAATATAACAGACGAGGGGAAGCTTGATGTACTGCTTGACCTGTACCGATCGTCGGTGGCAATCAACACGTTATGAATGCCGCCCCCTTCTACAGAGTCGAGCAAAAACGGCGGGGCATCCGGCTGTCGCTCTTGTTGGTGGCAACCATCGCCCTCTCCGTCCTCTTTCTCTTTGCCGGCCGATATCCTAAACCCGGCTTTACCTTTCCCTCGGATTGGACCGATCCGATGGTCAACACCATAGTGCTTCAGGTCCGCCTTCCCAGGATCCTGCTGGCCCTGCTGGCAGGAGCCATGCTCAGTGCCAGCGGATTCACCTTCCAGATGCTGTTCTCAAATCCGTTGGTCGAACCTGGTTTTCTAGGGGTCAGCCAAGGCTCCGCTTTCGGTGCCGCCCTGATGATTGTGCTGGGTACGGGCAGCAGCGTTCTTGTCCAGCTCAGCGCCACATTCTTCGGCCTTACCGCCTTATTGGCTTCCTATCTCTTGTCCAAGCGTTTTCGCTTCGGAGGTGCACTGCTGCGTCTGGTACTCAGCGGTATCGCAGTCTCGGCCATCTACTCCAGCGCCTTGGGCGTGGTCAAGATTGTAGCGGAACCGACAAAAGACCTGCAGGACATCACGTTTTGGATGATGGGAGGACTATGGAATGCAACCTGGAACCAGATCTTCTCGATTCTCAGCATTGTGGTAGCCTGCCTGGTCATCCTGTTTTGCTATCGCTGGAAGCTCAATCTGCTTTCACTGCAGGAGAAAACCTCCTTCAGCGTAGGGCTCAACCCCAAGCGCGACAGGCTCATCCTGCTGATCGTTGCCACAGTGGGAACCACGCTGACCATCTCGATTACCGGCCTGATCGGCTGGGTCGGCTTGATCACCCCCCATCTGGGTCGCAAACTTTTTGGCTCGGACAGCTCCTACAGCTTCCCCGCATCCATGATTCTCGGCTCCCTCTTTTTACTGCTCTGTGATACCATAGGCAGGACGCTGCTGCCTACCGAAATTCCCATCGGCCTTCTGACCAGCTTTTTGGGAGCCTTCGTCTTCATCATCATCCTCTCGCTCAAGCATCAGGAGGGGAAAGCATGAAAGTTCTTGAGCTGGATCAGATCAGCTATACGTATCCAGGGGGGACCCAAGCCCTGGATTCTGTCTCCTTCACTGTAGAACAAGGGCAGTCGGTGGCGATTCTTGGTTCCAACGGAGCCGGCAAATCGACACTGCTCGACCTGCTGCTCGGGTGGAACAAAGCCAGAGGCATCTCCCTTTTCGGCAAGGAGCTTACCGAATACGGACGCAAGGAACTGGGAAGAAATCTCGCCTTGGTACCCCAAAGCGAGCACTACAACTTCTCCTTCACCCTGCTTGAATACACACTCTTCGGACGCAGTCCCTACCTTTCCCAGATGGGCACACCGACAGAGGAGGATGCCGCAATCGCCGTGGAAGCATTGGGGGAAGTAGGACTGGAGGCCTATCAGGACCGTCCGATCACCAGCCTCTCCGGTGGGGAGCACCAGCTGCTGCTACTGGCCCGCGCAATTGCCCAGCAAAGCCGGATTCTGCTGTTGGACGAACCGACCAGCGCCCTCGACCCTGCAAACCGGATGCGCGTCATCTCGATCCTCAAGAATCTCTTTGAGAAAGGAAAAACCCTGCTCTTCACCACGCACGATGCAAATTTGGCCTATGAGCTGGCCACCCACGTCGCCATGCTCAAAAAAGGTCGACTGCTCTGCTATGGACCCAAGGAGGAGACGGTGACATCAGAGATGCTCACCACCCTCTACGGAATACCTTTGAAAGTCGGGTCAATAGAGGGCAGGACGCTTATTTATTGAGCTCAAGGGGTACAAATGAAAACGATCGGACATCAAAGAGCCCCATATCGGTGAGTTTGTAGGTGGGTATCACCGGAAGCGACATGAAGCACAAGGTCATGAAGGGATCGATGTCCTTGCTGACATGAAGCTCACTGGTGGCGATTCGGTGCAGGGTATCCAGATTCCGGGCTATTTCAGGTCCGTTTCCGGTGCTCATCAATCCTGCGACGGGTTGGGCGAAAAATGCAAGGATTCTCCCCTGCTTCGCAATCACCATACCGCCGCCGCTGCCGACCAGGTGCGATACACACAAACTCATGTCATCATCGTTGTCTCCTGCTACGATGATGTTGTGCGAATCGTGGGCGACGGAGGTTGCCATCGCCCCGCCTTTCAGACCATAGCCCCGAAGCAAGGCAAGTGCAACGTTTCCGGTCCCCTTGTGGCGCTCTATCACCGCCAGCTTCACAATATCCTGATTGGAATCATGCACCCACATTCCATCCACTACGGAAACCGTGGCCTCACCAGCTTCGGTGACCACGCCGCCGGGAACAATATCGATGACCCGGACGTGGGTGTCCGACAGCTTGAGTTTCAATCGCTCAGTGCTGAAACCCTTTACATCCATCCGTCCAAGCACCCGGTCATCGGGTGTGTTTGCATCAGGCTTGAGCATTCCTCCATCCTGGGCGACCAATTTGCCTCCGATATAGACCTGGTGCATCGTAAACTCCGTCAAATCGTTGCACAGGCAGAAATCAGCTCGAAGCCCGGGCGCAATCGCCCCCCTGTCACTGAGATGATAGCAATCACAGCTATTGATCGTGGCCATGCAGATGGCTTCGATCGGATCCAGGCCCGCACCTACAGCAAGCCGGACATTGTTGTTGATATGGCCTTCACTGAGGATGCTCTTGGGTTGTCGATCGTCGGTGCAGAACATGCACCGTCTGCTGTTGCACTCGTTCACCCCGCCAAGCAGTCCAAGCACATTGTTGCATGCCGAGCCTTCCCGAAGCATCACATACATGCCGCGTCGAACTCTCTCCTTGAGCTCCTCGGTCGTTTCGCACTCATGATCGGTTCTGATTCCGGCGGCGCAATAGGCATCCAAAGCAGAACCATGAATGGCAGGACTATGACCGTCAATGATTTTTTTCGCTTTTTTTGCTTCCCGGATCTTGTCCAGCACCAGCGAGGAACCGTTGACGACCCCCGGATAATCCATCATCTCCCCCAGTCCGAGCACCCGCTCATGCTGCAAAGGTGCAACCAGATCGGCAGCGTGCATTACGGCTCCGCTGTGTTCGAAGGTGGTTGCAGGAACACAGGAAGGGACCATGAAAAAGGCCTGCAAAGCGATGTTTTCTGAGGCATCGAGCATGTAGGAAAGCCCGTCAAGCCCGCAGACGTTGCAAATTTCGTGCGGATCGGCGATGACTGTCGTCGTCCCGCAGGGAACGACAAGGTTGCTGAACTCTGCAGGCGTTGCATGACTGGACTCTATATGGACATGACTGTCGATCAAGCCGGGAATCAAATAGCATCGCCGGGCATCCACTATCAAGCGGGCCCTTCCCTCCCCCGGTTGGGCATACCCGGTAAAATATCCTTCGCTTATCAGCACATCCGCTTCAAACCACTCTTTATTATACACATCCAAGACACGGGCATTGGTAATGCAGAGTTGGGCTTCTTTTCGTAGTGAGGCGGTCGCAATCACCTCGCTCAGCACATCCAAAGAATCCATAAGCTCTCCTTTTTGGCAACATATTGCAACGTATTTTTCTTAGTGTACCATCTCGACAGGAATCTTCAAGGAAAAAAGTGACGTTTTCCTGCTCCTCTTTTTAGATAATCCTAGAGATTTTTAAGTATATAGCAAAATTATCGAAATATATTTATCCACATTGCTGACAATGCACTGGTAAATTGGGTTAAATAACAAATCCGACGATTTTTCTGTACGAGATGCAGCATTTGGGATAGAATGTTCATATTCAAAACATCTGCAAGGAGTGCATCGATGGAAAAGTTTTTCAAGCTCAAGGAACGAAAAACGACCGTCAAGACTGAAGTTATGGCAGGGATTACCACGTTCCTCACCATGGCTTACATTCTTGCCGTCAACCCTGGCATCCTTTCCGACGCCGGAATGGATTTCTCAAAGGTATTTGCAGCAACCGCCATTGCCTCTGCAATTGCCACCTTGGTCATGGCCCTTTTGGCCAACCTGCCGTTCGCCCTCGCCCCAGGCATGGGACTGAACGCCTTCCTCGCCTATACCGTCGTGTTGGGCATGGGATACAGCTGGCAGTTCGCGCTTACCGCAGTATTCGTGGAAGGTATCATCTTCCTGATTCTTACTGCAGCAAACATCCGCGAAGCCATCGTCAACAGCATCCCTGCAAACCTGAAGAGAGCAATCGGTGTTGGTATCGGCCTCTTCATCGCCTTCATCGGCATGCAGAATGCAGGTATCATCGTTGACGGCGCCACCTTGGTTTCCCTCAATGCCGACTGGTTCAAGGGAGCCCCCGGTCTTGCCATGATCGGTCTTCTGATCACCGGCGTCCTGCTCGCCTACAAGGTAAACGGCGCTCTCTTGATCGGTATCATCATCACCACGATTATCGGCATTCCTTTTGGAATCACCAAGTACGCCGGCGGTTCTTTTGTACCTCCCGCCCCCTACTTCTTCCCCTTTGAATTCTCCAACATCCTGAGCATCGACTTTGTCGTCATCATGTTCACCTTCCTCTTTGTTGACATGTTCGACACCGTTGGAACCCTGATCGGCTGCGCAACCAAGGCTGACATGATCCAGAAAGACGGCTCGATTCCCAACTGCAAGGAAGCCTTGTTTGCAGACGCAGTCGGAACAACCGTTGGTGCTATGCTTGGCACTTCCACGGTAACAACATTCGTAGAGTCTTCAGCCGGCGTCGTCGAGGGCGGCCGCACCGGTCTTACCGCACTGGTTGTGGCAATTCTGTTTGCTCTCTCGCTGTTCCTCGAACCGTTGTTCGGCTCGATTCCCAGTGCTGCCACCGCTCCTGCTTTGATCATCGTCGGTGTCATGATGATGAGCCCGGTCAAGGATATCGAATGGAGCGAGATGACCGAAGCAATCCCCGCCTTCCTCACCATGATTTTCATGATCGTTGCCTACAGCATCGCCGATGGTATCATGTTCGGTATCGTCTCCTACGTGCTGCTCAAGCTATTGACCAAGAAGACCGGCGAGATATCCAAGATGACTTGGGTTGTATTTGGCTTGTTCGTGCTCAAGATTGTCTTTGGCGCTCTCTAAAAGCTTTTAGCTCTGTTCTTATCGGACCTCCTGCATGGGAGGTCCTTACTTTTGCATCTACCCATCGCGAATCTTCTACGCTACAATAACAAGGCCAAGGAGCAATGGATGCGTACCAACCTTTTTTCTCTCGATACAAGCAAGACATACCTGGTCACCGGAGCAGCCGGTTTCATCGGGTTTCACCTGACCCGCAGGTTATTGGACCGAGGCTGTTCGGTCATCGGCCTTGACAATCTGAACGACTACTATGAAGTGAGTCTCAAAGAGGAGCGGTTGAGGCTGCTTGCCTGCGACAACTTCTACTTTTACAAGGCAGATCTTGCCGACAAGAAGGCGCTCGACGACATCTTTGCGACGCACACTATCGATTATGTCATCAATCTGGCGGCACAGGCTGGAGTAAGGTACAGCATCGACAATCCCTATGCATACCTCCAGTCGAACCTGGTTGGTTTTCTCAACATTTTGGAGGCCTGCCGCCACTCTCAGGTCAAGCACCTTGTCTATGCCTCCTCCTCCTCGGTATATGGACTTAACAGCAAGATTCCCTACTCGACCAAAGACAAGGTGGACCATCCGGTGAGCCTCTATGCAGCGACGAAAAAATCGAATGAGCTGATGGCCCACGCCTATACGCATCTCTACCGGATTCCTTCCACGGGGCTGCGCTTCTTCACCGTCTACGGTCCCTTTGGAAGACCTGACATGGCCTACTTCTCCTTTGCCAAACGAATCATGGAAGGCAAGAGCATCAAGGTCTTCAATCACGGGGACATGTGGCGTGATTTCACCTATGTCGATGACATCATCACCGCCATCGAGCGAATCATCCCCAATCCTCCCGAGGAAAATGAGGCGAAAGACCGCTACAAAGTGTACAATATCGGCAACAACAAACCGGTCAGGTTGAATACGTTCATTGAGATTCTCGAGTCCTGCCTGGGCAGGGAAGCCGTCAAGGAATACCTGCCCATGCAAAGCGGGGATGTGTACCAAACCTATGCCGATGTCTCCGACCTCATGGAGGATTTCGATTTCAAGCCGGATACTCCTCTTGAACAAGGGCTTGCATCGTTCGTGAATTGGTTCAAGAGCTACTACCAGCTCTGATACAGCACCCCAGAAAAGGACTACACTCAAGAAAAGAAAAACAGCAACATTCTTTTCATAGTTTGCTGCATACCACCACAGTGACCAAGACACAAGAGAGCGACTCTGCTAAACTGTTCATATGTACGATGTCATCATCATTGGAGGTGGAGCAGCCGGTCTCTTTGCTGCCGCGAACCTCAAGACACACAACGGCTTGGTACTCGACCATTGTCCCGAAGTGGGCAGAAAACTGCTGATAACCGGCAGCGGTCAGTGCAATCTCACCAACACCCTGCCTACCGACTCTTTTCTCACCCATTTTGGCAGCAAGCAGCAACGCAACTTCCTGTTGCCGGCACTGCAGAACTTCACCACCAAAAACCTGTACGATTGGTTTGAACAACAAGGACTGCCTCTTCTCGTCCGCGAGGACGGCAAGGTGTTTCCCAAGAGCCTGGACGCCCGCGATGTACGCTCTTTTCTGATTCGGCTCTCCAAGGTGCAAATCATTACCAATGCACACATCACATCCATCACACCCTTGGAGCAAGGGTTTCTGATTGCAACAGCGAACGCAGCGTATGAGACAAGAAACCTCATTCTTGCCACCGGCGGCATGAGTTACCCGAGAACCGGCAGCGATGGAAGCGGCTATGAATTGGCCAAAGCACTCGGACACAGCATTGTGCCTTTGAAACCAGGCCTGACTGCGATCAGCATCACCGACCATCCCTTCAGGCATCTGGCAGGAAACGCTGTACGCGATGCCTTCGTATCCTTCTACCACAGCGGCGAAAATGCTGCGTACGAGCAGAGACGAGGCGATGTCCTATTCACGCATGACGGTCTCTCCGGACCGGCGATTCTCAGCAGCTCCCGGCTCGTCAG
>NZ_DJGW01000086.1:25380-48582 GCF_002432845.1 Sphaerochaeta sp. UBA5836 | reverse complement strand
ACACTGATTGAAATGGCGGATATCGGAAACGATGCCACCACGGCAACCCTGGATAAGGCAAAGCGCAAAACATTGGTTTCACTGGCGAGCAGTCTTGAGCTTCACGTATCGAGTACGAAGGGTTTCCAGTCGGCAATGGTAACCAGCGGCGGGGTACATCTAGGAGAGGTCAATAGAAAGACCATGGAATCGAACAAGGCCAAGGGCTTGTTCTTCTGCGGTGAGATGCTCGACTATGACGGAGAGAGCGGCGGATATAATCTACAGGCAGCCTTTAGTACTGCCTATCTCGCAGTACAGAGTGTACATTAGGAGGAATCTATGAATTTTTTATGGGCGACCATCACCGTTCGTGACATGGATGCAAGTCTGGACTTTTATCAGAATGTTGTAGGCCTGAGCCTGAACACACGGGTGAGAAGCAATGAGAGCACCGAACTGGCCTTTCTCGGTGGCGGACAGACACAAATCGAATTGATACATCACTCCAAGGGAGAGATGCAGGATATGGGAAAAGCCATCAGCCTCGGGTTCGCCGTCGACGATCTCGATGTAATGATGCAGAAGATTAAGGAGCAAGGCTTGGAGATCCATGAGGGCCCGTTTGCACCCAATCCACATATCCGATTCTTCTATGTCCTCGACCCGAACGGTTTGAGAATCCAATTTGTTGAAAGACGCTAGCAAAACAGCGAGCCGGGATTTCTCCCGGCTCGTTTTCTCCCTATCTACAGGATACTGACTTATTTGATTCTCTTGGTTGCGGCCTCAAGCAGCTCATCCAACTTTACAGAAGGATTTTGGAACTTGGAGAGGAAAATCATGGCTGCGATGATGTACGGCTTGTAACTGGCTTCCTTGTAGAGTGGCACCAGGTAGCGGTCGAACACGGAAGCCTCAACCTCGCCTTCCTTGCAGGAGACTCCGGTGATGTCGGCAGGCAGGCAGTGCATGTACAGGGCCTTTCCTTCCTTGGTCAGCTTCATCAAATCCTCGGTGCAGGTCCATTCCTTGAACTTTGCGTTGTTTGCCAGACAGGTCTTCTCAAGAGCCTTCAAGGCTTCCTGATCTCCATGCTCGACAATCTTGGTTCTCTCTTCCATTACCGCAAAGGGAGCCCAGCTCTTCGGATAGACGATGTCTGCATCCTTGAAAGCCTCGGCCATGGAGCCGACACGCTTGTAGGAACCACCGTTCTTCTTTGCATTCTCCTTGGCAATTTCCTCGATCTCGGGCATTACATTGTACCCCTCGGGGTGGGCAAGCACCACATCCATGCCGAAGCGGGTGAACAGGCCGATGATTCCCTGGGGAACCGAGAGCGGCTTGCCGTAGGAGGGACTGTAAGCCCAGGTCATGGCAATTTTCTTGCCCTTCAGGTTCTCGACTCCACCGAAGTGGTTGATGACGTGCAGCATGTCAGCCATGCTCTGGGTCGGGTGATCGATATCGCACTGGAGGTTCACCAAGGTGGGTCTCTGCTCAAGCACACCGTCGTCATAGCCATCCTGCACAGCCTGGGCAACGGTCTTCATGTAGGTATGGCCCTTGCCGATGAACATATCGTCGCGAATGCCGATGACGTCGGCCATGAAGCTGACCATGTTGGCAGTCTCGCGGACCGTCTCACCGTGGGCGATCTGACTGGTCTTCTCGTCCAAGTCCTGCACCTCGAGGCCAAGCAGGTTGCAGGCGCTGGCGAAACTGAAACGTGTTCGGGTGGAGTTGTCGCGGAATATCGAGATTCCAAGGCCACTATCAAACACTTTGGTGGAAATGTTGTTCTCGCGCAGGGCACGCAGAACTTCCGCTACCTGGAACACGGCTGCAATTTCGTCGTCGGACTCCTTCCAAGTATGGAAAAAGTCATTGAGATACATGTTGTCTGTTTTGAGGGTCTTCAGCTCCTCGATCATCTTCTTAATAGTGGCTTTGTCCTTCATGTTGTGGAACCTCCATTGGTTTTGTTCATAAAAAAAATCCAGACAAGGGCACTATACCATGACAAGGTGCCGCTGTCTAGATTTAATGTTGCAGTTTGTTGCATGAATCCTTTAGATTCTTCCCATCTCCTTCAAGATTTTCTCCGGGGTAAAGGGCCAATTTCTCATCCATACACCAACTGCATCATGGATGGCGATGGCGATGGCGGGAGCAGCCCCGTTGGTGGCGATTTCGCTGATGGATTTGGCTCCGTAGGGCCCGACCTCATCATTGATATCAATCAAAACAGCCTTGAAATCCTCGGGCTTCTCACTGATCATGGGGACGCCGTAATCGCTGAGCGTCGGATTGAGGCACACCCCGTTCTCATCCAGGATCATCTGCTCATAGAGCGTATGGCCGATGGACTTGAGAACAGCGCCGTACATCTGGCAGAGCGCAAGCTCGGGGTTGATCGGAGTCCCTGCATCCTGAAGGGCATAGAACTTCTGCACCTTGAGCTGTCCCGTACGTACATTGACGGCAACTTGGGCGAAATGTGCACCATACGGGATGGAGTTGTGGTTGGTGGTGAAGGAAGCCTTGCCCATCACCTGTCCGCGTCCCGTTCCACTCAGGGCATCGTGACTGAGCTTTGCATAGCTGAGCGTCTTACCGGTCTTGGTGCTGTAAACCTCGCCTGGTGCACGAAGGATCAGGTCCTCGACACTCTCCTTCATTTGGTAGGCAGCCTCGTCAAGCAGGTTCTTCTTCAAATCCTGGGCAGCCTTGTAGGATGCACCTCCACTGAAGTAGGTACCGCTGGAAGCATAGGCTCCGGTGTCGAACGTACAGCTGTCGGTATCACCACTGGTGACCGTCACCCTGTCAAGCGGCACGCAGAACGCCTCGCTGATCATCTTAGCGCTGATGGTATCCAATCCGGTTCCCAAGTCCGCCCCACCACTGAATATCTGGAAGGTTCCATCAGTCAGCAGCTTGGCCCACGCATTGGAGTGGTCAAGTCCGGGAAGCCCGCTGCCCTGCTGGATCATGGCAAAGCCCTTGCCGATCTTCCAATCAGGATCGCTGGAAATCTCCTTTTTGCCCCACCCGATCATCTCTGCACCCTTGACCAATGCCTCGTTGAGACCACAGGAACCGACCGGCACAACATTGCCTTCACGCCCCTCTCCCAGCCCCTTGAGAATCTCGAGCATGTAGCCCGGTTCGACCTTGTTCTTCATGGCCATGTCGTAGTAGTCGACGCCAAGCTGCTCGGCAAGCTCGGCCATGCACATCATCAGCGCATAGCTGCCCTTTGGTGCACCGTAGCCCTGATAAGCTCCTGTGGGAGCGATATTGGTGTAGTAGGTGATGACATCGAACTTCATATTGTCGACTTTCAAAAGCGGCAGTGTCTTGGAGCATGCATTCATCGGAACCGTAAGGCAGTGGTTGCCATACGGTCCGGTATTGGCACGGACATCCATATAGACGGCAGTAATCGTGCCGTCCTTTTTCCCGCCCATCTTCACCGTCACCCGCATCGGATGGCGGGTGGAGTTGGCGATGAACTCCTCCTGCCGGGTATTGCGATAGTAAATGGGCTTGCCGGTGATCCAGGTGGCATAACCGACCAGATCCTCCACCAGAATATCCTGCTTGCTGCCGTAGCCGCCACCAATCCGTTCCTTGATGACACGAATCTTGTTCTCGGGAATCTGGCATACCCATGCAACAATGCGCCGAACGTGGTAAGGAACCTGGGTGGAGGCATGAAGCACCAGCCTTCCACCATCGATCTTCGCATAACAGAGGTGCGGCTCGAGCGGAGTGCACTGAACCTGACTGGTCTGGTAGGTCCGTTCGACCACGGCATCAGCTTCCTTGAACCCCTTCTCCACATCACCGATATGCCCGTGGGCGGCACTGGCAATGTTGCGCCTGATATCACCGTGGAGGGGGAACTGATAGATTACTTTCCCATCCCGCACGTCGGCTTTCTTGTTGTACTCGTCCAAGTCCTTGGGAGCTCCCGAGCGATACTCAACAATGCCGTTGTGGATCAAGGGAGCACCTTCCTCCATCGCCTCCTCAACCGTCAGAACGGGTTTGAGGACCTCATACTCCACCTTGATTGCTGCACGTGCAGCAATTGCCTGCTCTTCAGTCTCAGCCACGACGGCCGCCACTCGATCCCCGACATGTCGAACCTTGCGGTTGAAAAGCCTGCGGTCGTGCGGACTGGGTTCGGGATTGCCTTGACCTGCCTGCATATAAAACACATCGGGGCAGTTCTCATGGGTGATGATGGTGACAACACCCTCCATGAGCAGTGCTTCACTGGTGTCGATCTTGGTGATGTATGCATGGGCATAGGGACTGCGCAAAAGCACCATCGAGTAATAACCGGGGAGCACCCGGTCTTCGACGAAACATGGTTCGCCGGCAACAAGCTGGGGACCATCCACCTTTCCCTTGGGCTTGCCGACATAGGTCAGCTCATCACGGAAGGACGGGGAGATCTCACTCTTGTAGGAGCCGGTCTGCATACGCTCGACTGCAAGCTTGACCGCCAGATAGTAGTGTTCATACCCGGTATCGCGAATGAAAATACCACTGAGGACCTCATCAATCTGCTCTTTGGTGGGATTATCCACCCTCTCAAGCAACCAAGTCAGCAGCAAGGCGGCCGCGGGAGCATTGTAGGCACTCTGTACCACACCGGCATCAATCATGGCCTGCTGGATCACATTGAGGTTCCTGCTTGTTCCCAAGCCTTCGGCGGTACGGATGGCCGAGCCATCCGCCTGCAGGGCCAGTACAAGGTTCGCATACACGGGAACATCATCGAGAATGACGGTATCGCTCCCAGCAAAACCCTCCCGGTCGTCACTGTCGCGCACACTGCGGTATCCAAGGCGCACGAGGACCGAACGCAGGGATTCGGACGCTTCACAGGTGGTTGTATGTTTCTTCCCATTTACGGTAAAGACAAGCTTGTTCATTTTTCGCCTCCTTTCAGAAACTCGGCAAAGAGCCCGCCGATGCCTTCACTGGCGATATAGCGTTTGTACTCTGCACTGCCGATGCTGTCATCTACGGCGGTAACGGCATGCTGGACAGCCAGCTGAACATCCTCGCGGGTGGTCAACTCACCGTTTTCGATTGCATTCTCCACACCGCTGAGGCGTTGCACCCCGCTGCCGTGCACTGCTGCAAACACCCGTACATGGTCGATGACCTGCTCGCTGTCCAAGGTCGCTCCGAATCCTACATGCACTGCACTGCGATTCTGCACACTGGTTGCATACCGTCTGGAGCCGACGAACCGAAGATCCTTGGAAAGGCTGACGGCAAGCAGGAGCGTACCGCTGAATTGATGATGATACGTATGATACTCCCTGATGGGGATGTTGTCCTCGCTGTACGCACCACCCTCGGTGAGGTTGGCGGTGAGCAAGCGGCAACGCGAAGCAAGCAATGCCGGGGCAAGATAGGAGTGGTCGCTCATCAAGGCGAGGTTGCCGCCGATCGTAGCCATGTTCCTGCGGGTGAAGGACCCACAGGTCAAGGCGGCTTCCTTGAGCCACCGGGGAACGAGAGGCGATGCAACCAGCTGTTGCAATGTCACCATGCTGCCGATGCGTAGGAAGGAACCTTCATCGGTGATGGTATCCAATCCAAGCTTAGCCAGGCTGATGGCACAATTTGCATCCACAGTGGAATTGAGCCGGTTGATCTCCGTCCCTCCGGCATACCAAACACTCTTGACCTTGTTGCGTTTCAGTCTGAGGGCATCTTCCGTATCCGTCGCAATGAGAAATTCCTGTATCATACAATCTCTCCTCTGGCAGCCTGGTCCATCATCCGCTTGCTGATGGCATTCGCCTTCTGAGCAAGCTCCATCTCGTCGTAGCCAACCAGCTGCCCGTGGTCGACTACAACCTTCCCGTTGATAATCGTGTAATCAGTATTGTGATTGGTTCCACAGAAAAGCAGACTGGCCACCGGGTCACTCTGGCTTCCTGCATAGGGAAGTGTTGAAACATCAAAAATTGCCAAGTCTGCAGCCCACCCTTTCTCAAGTCTTCCGACTTGGCCGAAGTTGAGCAGTTTTGCACCGCCTTCGGTTGCCATGGTGAAGGCCTGGGCGGCCGAAAGGGCATCGGAACCGTAGCGGACACGCTGAAGCAGCATCGCCTGACGAACTTCAGCAAGCATGTCGGAACTGTCATTGCTTGCACTTCCATCGACGGCAACCGCAACATTGATGCCCATGTCAAGCATCTCCTTGACCCTGCAGATGCCGCTGCCCAGTCTCATGTTCGAGGAAGGACAATGGGCGATATGCGTCTTGGTCTTTTGAAGAATCTTCAGTTCCTCATCATTGAAGTGGATGCCATGGGCATACCATACATCCTCTCCGACCAGGCCGCACTCCTGCATAAGCTGCAGCGGTCGCATGCCGTACATTTCCTGGCAGAAGTCTGCCTCGTCGTATGTCTCACACAGGTGGGTGTGGAGCCGAACCCCATACTTGCGGCCAAGTGCTGCAGTGTCCTTCATCAGGCTCTTGGTTACGCTGAAAGGACTGCAGGGGGCGAGTGCAATCTTGTGCATGGCATCGGGGGCTCTGTCATGGTATGTCTTGATGCAGCGCTCACTGTCACGCAAAATTTCATCTTCAGTCTGAACGACACTGTCGGGAGGAAGCCCTCCATCCTTCTTGCTCAGGCTCATCGAACCACGGGTCGGACTGAACCGCATGCCCAAAGTATCGGCAGCCTCGAACTGCAGCCCCATCAAATCCCCTTTGAAAGATCGGGGGTAGAGATAGTGATGGTCGGTGGTAAGCGTGCATCCGGTTTTCATAAGCTCGGCCATGGCCAAAAGCGAGGAGTGATAGATTGCATCCTCATCGACATATTTCCAAACCTCATAGAGGAATTTCAGCCAATCAAAAAGCTTTGCATTCTGCACAGCGGGGTGGTTGCGGGTAAGTGTCTGGTAAAAATGGTGGTGGGTGTTCACCAAACCGGGAATCACCACATGCTTGGAACAATCAATTGTACGTACTTTCCCTGCAGCTTGCAGGTTCCCGGTAGGGGCGATGGCCTCTACCTTGTTCCCTACAATCAACAAATCGGCTCCATGGTACTGGGGACCATCGAACGTGGGTTGGAGGCAGTAAATATTTTTCAATAGAAGCGAGGAACTCATGCCTTCGAATCTCCTTTGATAGGCAGGATGCGGCTTTCCCCAACGTATTTGAGACTATGGTGAGCCGATCTTGCTGTAACTCGGCTTCGGCATGCGGGCTGTTCCGCAAGGAAGGTGTGGAGAGTAAGGGGTCCTATCCACTACCTTGGTTCTCTCGATGCAGCCTCTCAGGCAGAGCCCCTTCTGCATCTGAATCGCTGACTTCCATTGCCTATTGAATCATACAACGGAAGGATTCAAGCTTCAAACAGCCACAAGGCGGGTGCCCTGTGGCTGTAGTATACCATATCCTGCTTTCCGGTAAAACCGGAGAGCTTACTTCTTCTCCAACGAGTAGGGAAGCATCGCATAGAAAGCAGCACAAATCTCCAAATCATCGACACGGTTGATCTCATTGGGGGCATGTGCCTGGGATTCATCACCAGGGCCGAAGCCGATGGCGGGAATCTTGTGGCGGCCGGTGGTCGCAACCAGGTTGGTCGAGAAGGTCCACTTATCTACAACCGGTTTCTTGCCGAACAGGGCCACGTGGCCAGCCACACCGGCAATCACCAGCGGATGGTCGGCATCGATTTTCCAAGTCGGGAAGTACAACTCCTGGGAGTACTCCTTCTTGGTCCAGCCGATCTTCTCATAGTTGGGCATCTCAACGACGATGGCCGAGGGATCGTCCCCGGTTGCCTTGCTGATATAGTCACGAACCTGGCTGATGGCAAGATCTGCATCCTCACCCCAGGTCAAGCGGCGGTCGAGGTAGAGCATGGCGTAGTCGGCGACTGCACACTGGCTGGGACCCTTGACATCCATCTGGCTGACGGTGATGGTTCCCTTGCCGAGGAACTTCTCAGCATCGGGCTGCAAATCCTTGTTCAGCTGCTCAATGGCCAACGCTGCCTTCGCTGCCTTGTAGGCGGCGCTGACTCCGCGTTCTGGAGCGCTGCCGTGGCAGGAAATACCCTTGAGGATGACACGAATCTCCATACGGCCGCGATGTCCGCGGTAGAGGCGGCAACTGGTGGGCTCGGTGGAAACCACCAAATCGGGGCGGAAATTCTCTTCCTCGATCAGATACTTCCAACACATGCCGTCACAATCTTCCTCCATGACGGTGAAGGTGAAATACACGGTATACTCACCACCATAGCCGAGTTCCTTCAGGATGCGGCCGGCGGTGATCATGGAAGCGGCGCCGCCCTTCTGGTCGCTGGATCCGCGGCCCCACACCTTTCCATCCTTGATCTCCCCGCTGAACGGATCGAAATCCCAGTTCTTCAGGTTGCCGACTTCAACGGTATCGATATGTGCGTCGAAGGCGAGTTTCTTGGGACCATTGCCTACGCGGCCGATCACCGACCCAAGCCCATCGATGCGGACTTCGTCAAACCCGGCCTCTTCACACAGGGTGACGATAAGGCGGCAGACATCCTCTTCCTGGGAGCTGTAGCTCTTGACCTTTACCATTTTCGAGAGATTGAGAGCCGTGTAATCACGGTACTCGGCAGCCTTTGCCCTGATCTGTTCCTGAATTGTCATCTTGCATTTCCCCTTTGACCGTAGGTCATATCATCATCCTCGCCCGCTTAGGGAGCGATTGTATCCACTTTTTCCCATACGCGCTTGGCGACTTTGGCCGCCTCGGCGTAAATCCTTGGTACATCAAGGTGAGGGAACTGCCGGTTCTCCATCACCAGATTGCCATTCACCATGACGCTCTCGATACAGTTGCTGCTCATCCCCCATACAAAGTGGCTGGCGGCATTTGACGCCACCAAAGGAGTAGGAGCATGGTAGTCACAGATGACAAGGTCGGCCTTGCAGCCAGCCTCCACCTTTCCGAACTTACCGTCAAAGTATTTCTCCACCAAACGGTTGCCGCGGTTCAAGGCTGCAACGTAGTCGGAGGGCCACCAGGAACCACCTTGGTCCTTGTGCTTGAAGAATGCGAGTTTGAGCTCCTCAAACATATTGCCGCCGCAACCATCGGTACCGATGACCAGATTCTTCACCTTCTGAATATGCTTGCAGTATCCGACATGGTTGTTCATGTTGCTGCGGCCGTTGTGGGCGAAGAAACAGTCATGCTCGTTGAGCTTGTCGATCTCCCGTTCGTTGAGATGCAGGCCGTGCACCAACAGGGTGTTGTCGGTGAGCAGGTCAAAGGATTCCAGCCGGTCGATGATATCGGCGTTGTACTTGTGATGGCTGAACACCACATCATATTTGTCTTCGGCAACATGCAGATGCATGCCGGCCTTCGACTCGCGCATGGCTTCTCCCATCATCCTCAGCCCCTCATCGGGGATGGTGAAGGGAGCGTGGCCGCCGATCATGCCGCGAACCAGCGGCCTGTTTTTTGCAGCCATGGCAAATCGGAGATTCTCCGCCACTCCTGCCTCGACTTCCGCCATGCCGCCGTTGCGGTCGGTTACCTCATAGCAGGTGCTGCCGCGCACCCCGACTTCCTCCATGCCATTGGCTATGGTATCAAGACTTCCGGCGATATATGCGGGACTTGCATGGTGGTCTATGCAGGTGGTCGTTCCACTGGCGATTGCATCGATGGAGCAGATCAGGGAGCTGTAGTAGCAAGCTTCCTCATCCAAACCGCGGTCAAGACGCCACCACCACTCTTTCAGAACCTGGATGAAATCCTCCTGCACTCCTGAGGAAATCAACATGCCCCTGGAAAGTCCGCTGTAATAGTGGTGATGAGAACAGACGTTGCCTGGGATGACAGTCTTGTTCCTCCCGTCGATCACCTTGTCAGCCTTCAGGCCTACGGAGGCATCCTTGCCTACCTTGGTGATGACATCGTCAATTATGACGATATCCACACCTTCGGTCACGTCAAAAGGACTCTGGGTCTGCATGACTGTCGTATTGGTTATTATCGTTGTAGCCACATCACTCTCCTTTATGCTTCCACGCACCCGAGCAGGTAGCTGTAGGAAGTATAGATTTCCTCGATCAAGGCGGCCACCTCATCGGTAATGCCTTCCTCATCGCCGGTCAGGATTCCCTCCCCATCCAAGGAACAGTCATACACCTTTCCGTCGAGACGGATGATGATGTCCTCTCCCTCTGCATAGAAGCCGTTGTTCGTGGAGTTGTCAAAATCTTCCTTCAAGCTGAAGAGGGTAAACTTCTTGCGGTACGGACCGCCGTCGTATGGGCAGAAAGTCTCACAGTTGCCGCACTCATTGCAGTAAGCGTCGAGGTGAAGAATCTGGAACGGGTCGGCAAACACACCGGTGTTGCGGACATCAATGGCGACATTGGCACGGTTCGGGCAGACATCAACGCACTTGTTGCACAGGTATGAGCATTCAAGGCACCGCTCAGCCTCGGTGGCGGCGAAGTCGGCATCAGAAAACTGTTTGGAAACAAGAATCTTGCTCTTCTTCTCGGCGACTTCGGCAAAGAACTTGTTTTCATCATTCTCGAGCTCCAAGCGCTCTTCGTCGGTCATATCGTCCTCGTCGTCACAGTCGCAATCGTCCTCGCAGATGCACTCATGGTCGTGGTCGTGATCATGACCGCAATCGCAGTCTTCCTCCTCATCCTCGGGACCCAGCACCTTGTCAATGGCTGCCTCGACAGCACTTCGTGCACTGGCGATGCACCGCACCACGGTGGAAGGACCGCTTTGGACATCACCGATGACGTAGACGTTCTCGACCTCGGACTCCTTGGTCTCTTCATCTGCTTTCGGCCAACCCTTCTCATTCACCGGCACTCCGTACCAGGTGAGTCTTTCGGTATCCGCATGTTCACCGATGGCGGTGATCATGGTGTCGGCTTCGATGGTGAAGGTCTCTTGTGTTGCCACCGGTCTTCTTCTGCCGCTCGCATCCTTCTGTCCGAGTTCCATTTTTCTCACAGTAAGGATGTTGCCTTCAAACCTCTCAGGATTGGCGAGGAAGATGAATTGGATGTTCTCCTTCCTGGCTAGACCGTACTCCTCATGGTCGGCCGGCATCTCGGCCTCGGTACGGCGATAGATGACGGAAACTTTCTCAACCCCGGGAATGCGAAGAGCAGCACGGGCGCTGTCCATGGCGGTGTTTCCGCCGCCGACAACCACGACGTTCCTGCCAAGACTGATTGTGGATGGGTCCTTACGGAAAGCGGAGAGGAACGAAAGGGACTGCCTTACCCGGCTTCGGTCACCGGTCAAGGGAATATCGTTGTCCACTTCACTGCCGATGGCATAAAAGATGTATGAGAACCCCTGGTCCTTGAGAGCCTGAACAGTCATGACCTCGGTGTCGACACCAAAATGGAACTGCACCCCATGGGCCTTGATGAACTGGACATCGCTCTCAATGGCTTCAACGGGAAGCCTGAAGCCTGGAATGACATGCCTGACCACACCACCTGCACTCTCCTCCCTTTCAAAGACTGTAGTGTCGAAACCTGCACGAGCGAGGAAATATGCGGCAGAGAGGCCTGCTGGGCCGGCTCCTACCACAGCGGCCTTGATCAACGTCTTATCGGTCGGCCCTTCCCACAGCTGCTTGAAAGCCTCGAACCCATTCTCCACCGCAATGCGCTTCATATCGCGGATTTTCACCGCTCCTTCATAATCCATGCGGGTACAGTGAAGCTGGCACTGGTGGTCGCAGATGTGACTGGTTATAGCGGGAAGGGCGTTCTTGTCATAAATGAGGGCAAGTGCTTCACCATAGCGGCCTTGGCCTACCAGCTGGACATACTCCGGTACATCCTGATGGATGGGGCATGCCACCTGGCAGGGAGCCACATAGCAGTCAAACAGAGGAAGCTTCTCACCGATCTTGATCGTATCGTCGCCTCTGAAATCCTTCTCGATTTCGTTGAAGGAACCCGAACGGGCATCCGTTGACAGCTTCTCAATCTTGGCCAAGTCGATGCCGACCATGCCCCACGCCTTGCTCTTCTCAAGGATTTTTACCATCTGCGTAAGACGGGTGTACCCACCGGGCTTGAGCATATCGGTTGCCAGGGTGATCGGCCTGATACCGCTTTCAAAGAGCTGCTTGACCGTGAAAGCGGTAGCACCTCCGCTGTAGGAGATGGGCAGTTTTCCGGCAAACTCTTTGCTCAAAAGCGTTGCCACCGTAGTGGAGATTGGGAACAGTGAGCGGCCGGACATATACATCTCATTGCCGGGCAGGACGCCTTGGTCGTTTACCGAGCCCAGCGTATTGGTCAGCTTCACTCCAAAGCCGCGCCCTTCCTTCTTGGCGAGATTGACAAGGCGTGCAAGCATGGCGATGGCATCGCCGTACTGCAGGTCATGCTCGAAGTTTTCCCTGGTAAGAGTGATGTAGGTATAGCCAAGGTCGTCAAGAATCTTGCGGACTTGGTCGTAGCCGAGCAGCGTCGGGTTGAGCTTGACGAAGGTATCCACCTTCTTCTCGGTGAGCATATAGGTGCAGATGGCTTCGATTTCCTTTGGGGGACAGCCGTGCATGGTGCTCAATGTCGTGGAGGGGCTGATGTTGGCACTGATTTTGGTGCTCAGGCCCTTCATCTTCTTTTCCAGGCCTTCCCAAGGCGTTCCATCGAACAAGCCTTCATCGAACAGTGCTTCCATCTCGGAGAGATACTGATTGAACCGCTCATCCTTGCGGGCGTCGATCATACTGTCGATGTACTGCTGCATCTTCGCTGTCTTGATGCCTTCCAGGTTGTAACCGACCGACATATTGAAAATAAACGAAGGCTTTTCGAACTTGCCCTTGTGCATGGCGGCTTCCAGCATGTGGAGGATGATCCATGCCTTGGCATATTCATCCCAAGCCTTGGGGAGGGTGAACTCGGTCGACCACTCAACATTGTAGGCTTCATCACGGGCGTCGATGCACGGCTTGTCGATCTCCAAGGTATCCATGACCTGTACAGTCTTGAGCTCCATGAACCGACCACCAACCAAATAGCTGGCAATGATGTTCTGGGCAAGCTGGGTATGGGGACCGGCGGCGGGACCAAGGGCTGTACTGCAGCTTTGGCCGAACACCTTGATGCTTTTTTTCCCTGAATCCTGATAGAATTGCTCTTCGGCAATGCCAAAAATGGAATGATGGTTTCGGTATTCACCGATAATACGACTGATTAGTTCCGAGAAGGGAACGGGGCGCATGATATCTCCCATACTTACTCCTTCCTATAGGGTTGGTCGGGCATGCGGCCCGACCCTTATTCATTCTAATCCAGATTGGAGAGAAGTCAATAAAATTTGCAACATTTCGCAACAAATAGTGTGTCATTGGATTGGAATTCCTGATACGGCAACGATTGCCGATTCCCCACCCTTCGGTATCCATATTGGATGCCCGACTAAGGGGAAAAGTTAAAAACAGTCTTTCGAAAATCGTACTTTTCGAAAAATTTATAAGTACATACTACTACTTAACGCAAATTATATTCCAAAAATTCAACTTTCACGAATTATCGCTTTACATTTTACTTCTTTACGGTATACTTGATTAATCTGAAAAAGCAACAAAGTGTCACCACGGAGGATAAGACATGCTGATCAATTTGAATGTCAATGAAGAAGTACGGGCAAGGAATATCAAACGCTGCAAGGAAAAGGGAATCCTGCTCCCCACGTTCAAACAGATGGTGGATCCCTCTACCGTACCTGAGGATATCAAGGCAAAACTCTCCCATGTAGGTCTTTGGGATGTTGACAACTCCAACCTCTTCAGGATTACCTGGAAGAACGAACCCACCAAGACCGGCGGTACCTTCGGCGGTGTAAACTATATTGAGGTTCCCCATGAACTTACCGGCGTCAAAGCCCGTATTCTCGCCCTCGTCGGCAAGTGGTTCCCCACCGGAGCACACAAAGTCGGTGCAACCTATGGTTGTCTAGCCCCTGCTTTGGTCAGCGGCAACTTCGACTCGGTGAATCAGCAGGCTGTATGGCCGTCCACCGGCAACTACTGCCGCGGTGGTGCCTACAACAGCGCCCTTTTGGGCTGCCAGTCCATCGCCATTCTTCCCGAGGAAATGAGCCAGGAACGCTTCAACTGGCTGAAGACCGTCGCCGGTGAAATCATCGCAACCCCCGGCTGTGAATCAAACGTCAAGGAAATCTTCGACAAGTGCCATGAGCTGGATGCAGAGCGTGGTGCACATATCGTAATCTTCAATCAGTTCGAAGAGTTTGGAAACTATCTGTGGCACTATACCGTAACCGGTGGCTCCATCCTCGAAGTGCTTCAGAAAGATGAGAAAGTTGCAGATGAGAATGTACGGGGCTTTGTTTCCGCAACAGGTTCGGGCGGAACGCTTGCAGCCGGAGATGCACTGAAAGATAAGTATCCCCACCTCAAGATCGCCGCCAGTGAAGCGCTGCAATGCCCCACCCTGCTGCGCAACGGTTTCGGCGGTCATAGAATCGAAGGCATCGGGGACAAGCATGTACCTTGGGTCCACAACGTGAAGAACACCGACATGGTCATCGCCGTCGACGATCAGGACTGTATGGATGTCTACCGTCTCTTCAATGAGCCGGCGGGTATTGAGTACCTGAAGAAGATGGGTGTAAGCGAAGAAGATATTGCGAACCTTCCCCTGTACGGCATCAGCGGAATCGCCAATGTATTGGCTTCCATCAAAATGGCCAAATATTATGAACTCGAAGCCGACGACGTCATTTTCACAGTGCTGACGGACAGTTCGGAGATGTACACCTCCCGCTTGGCTGAACAGACCGAAATCCAGGGTGCCTTTGATGAGTACGCTGCAGTGCGTGCACTGGCCGGCTGCCTGCACCACCAGTCGATCGACGGAGCTCTTGAGCTTACCTACTATGAAAGACTGCGCATCCACAACCTCAAGTACTATACCTGGGTCGAGCAGCAGGGCAAGACGTATGAAGAAATCAACGCACAGTGGTACGACAAGAACTATTGGAAGCAGATTCCTGCCTACGCCGAGCAGATTGATGCTATGATTGAGGCATTCAACAAGGAAGTGCTGGCCAAATAAACCAGTCTAGACAATCCATGCCGGGCCTTGCGTCCGGCATTTTTTCTTAACGGAGGATGTATGCGTTTTACCTACGAGTGCTGTGACTGCCACAGCGTGTATGAAACGAATGAAGTGTTTTATCAGTGCCCGAAGTGTGCCAAGGACAATGACGGCAAATCATTTCCGAAGGGAAATGTCATCGTCAAGCTCAATAGTGAGGACCTGAAGGCCCTTGGAAGCAAAGAGCATGTAAGCATGTTTGATTTCTTTCCCTATCCCGTACCCACGAGCGAAGTATATCCGGTAGGCGGCACCCCGCTTGCAAAGCCGCTTCGTCTTGGCAAAAAGTACGGTCTTGCAAACCTGAGCTGCAAGCTGGACAGCGCCTTGCCTTCCGGTTCCTTCAAGGACAGGGCAAGCCAACTGATCGCCGCCCAAGCCATCGCGCACAAGCAGAACAAGATCGCCTTGGCTTCAACGGGCAATGCAGGAGCGGCCATGAGCTGTGCCGGAGCTGCATATGGACTGGAAATAATCCTGTTCGTTCCCGCCACGGCTCCGGTCAACAAGCTGATGCAGAGCGTGCTCTACGGAGCCACGGTGGTCCCTGTGAAAGGTTCGTATGATGATGCATTCGCACTCTCGATCGCCTACACCAAAAAGTTTGGAGGGATCAACCGCAATACAGCCTACAACCCGATGACCATCGAGGGCAAGAAGAGCATCTCCATTGAGCTGTTTGAGCAACTGGGACGCAGTGTGCCCGATGTCGTCTATGTCCCCGTCGGCGACGGCTGCATCTACGCCGGCGTATACAAGGGATTCTACGACTTGAAGCAGGCCGGGCTCATCGAGAAAATCCCCCATATTGTTTGTGCACAGAGCAAGCAGAGCAATGCCATCAGCAGGGCATGGAAAACCGGTGATTTCTCCAACCTTGCAAAAGCCACCACCCGTGCCGACTCCATCAGTGTGGAAAGCCCGGCAAACGGCCGCATGGCGGTCCGGTACATCAAGGAAAGCGAAGGCTGGGCCACCGAGGTGGACGACAAGCAGATACTTGCCGCTCAGCTTGAGCTGGCCAAGGAGGCAGGCATTTTCGTCGAGCCGGCGGCAGCATGTGCCTGGGCTGCCCTTACGGTGGACAGTGAAATGCTCATCAAACGCTTTGGAGCCAATGTGAATGTGTGCACCTTGCTCACCGGCAGCGGCTTCAAGGACATGGCGGTGTTCCAAGGAACGGTTTCCATTCCCGAAGCAATCGAGAACAGCGTAGAAGCTGTAGAGAATCGCTTCAAGTAGAACAAGGGATGGAGCAATTCATGCTGCTTGCTCCATTCACCTTTGACAAAAGGCCCCGCTTGCAGTACCTTTTATGCTGTGATGAGGAGATTCGCATGCAGAACTTTCTAATCGGTCTTGGAATTGGAGTAGTACTGGCCATCGTCCTCGTGGTGATCATGTCCACCAAACGGCATCGGGAGATCCTTGCCACCAACAAGGAAACCGAGCGGCTGAAGCGGATGCTGACCGACCGCATGGATTTGGAGAGTGAAGGACTTGCCAAGTTGAAAGAGCAGAACGAAGAGCTGAAAAAGCAAAATGAGAATCTACGCATCAGTTTGAGCACGTACTCGCAGAAGCCCGGTCGCAAGGAAGTTGCACGGCTTCAGATTTACCAACTTGCAGTAGACCGTCTCACCATCAACAGTCCCGGCTTCGGGGCAGCCTGGCAGGCAGCGTTGAAGGAGAGCGAGAACGAGTTCCAGAAAACGTATGTCGGGGTGCAGCCGTTCATCAAGCGTTTGATTCCGATCAAGACCGATGCAACAGTACTTCCTCAGACGGTGGAGACACAAGAGCAATAAGTATCGGCCGAAATGGTGGAACAGGTAGACACAAGGGACTTAAAATCCCTTGCTCGCAAGGGCGTACGGGTTCAAGTCCCGTTTTCGGCAAAACTTTTATTACATAATTATATATTATAATGATTTAAAAATGTACATACAAGTATAAGTGTACTTTTATGTACATTTTTTCATTATGAGAGGTGCCCCATTTCCAAGCTTTTTTGCCACAGCTTCTCTGCTACTGATTGGTCAAGCGCATGCGGTGCAGGAATCTCAAGCGTGGTGAAATTAAAAAACTTTCCTGCTGTTTCTTTTACCTCATCCGATACTCCCAGATAGTAGAGCGCCTCTGCCGACAAGCGGGGAGAGCGGGTTGACGGGTTGATCATGTGATGCTTGAAGAATCTGTACAGCCGTCCATTGTTCTCCCCCATGTTGGTAAGGACATCACCGGGGTGCATTGCATTGACCGTAACGGTGCTGCCTGCAAAAACCCGGCTGAAGGGGAACAAGGAGAGCAGTTGGGCGGTCTTGGCCGAACCATAGCTTTTGAGTCCTGTATAGTGCTGTTTCTTCCAAGCCAGGTCGTCAAGCCTTAATCCAGATAAGGCAAACCGGTGCCCCTCCGAGTTCACATAGAGCACCCTGGTCTCACCCTGCGCCATCAGCTTGTCCTGCAGCTTGTAGGTGATGATGAACGGGGCTAGGTAGTTCACTTGAAACACTTCTTCAATACCGTCGCCGGTGAAGCGCTTGTGCGTGTTGTACACCCCGGCGTTGTGAATGAGGACACTGATCTTTTGGTCGAGCGAAGCTAAATAATCAGAAGCAGCATGAATATCTTTCAGATTAGAAAAATCAGCGATGAAATACGTGTAAACACCCTTGAAATCCCGCTCAAGCTCTGCTTTCAGCTTCTCTGATTTCTCTTTGTCTCGATTGATCAACAACAGGTCGGCACCGTGGCTTGCATAGAGTTTTGCCGTCTCGTATCCGATACCCGAGGTGGCACCGGTAATGACGACCAACCGACCAGAAAATTCCTTGGATTCCTGCTTGGGCACTGCCTTGTTGTTTTTCAGCATCGCACTGATATTCGACCACTGGTACTGTTTCCAATAGGGATTCTTCATAGACAGCCTCAACCAAACTTCTTGTGCATGAACTTGCGATACATCCTGTTGAACCTGGGGATATTGTCGAAAATATCCCCCCACAGGTCGTAGTAATCGCGTTGCTCGATGATCTTGCCTTTCTCATCGATGGTTACCCTGCTGCATCCATAAATGGACGAGTTCGGATACTTCTTGAAGCTCAGGCTCATCTCCCACTCCATGAAAATGATGTTGCCGTTTGAGGCAGTGTTCTTCACATCCATCTTCAGGTTGTTCGAACGGGCGATCAGGCGCTCGGTCATTGCTTTGAACTCTTCTATGCCGTGAATCGTTTGCACAGTGTCACAGAAATAGATATCCTTGGAATAATAGGGAAGGATATGTGACCAGTCAGGTTTACCTTCCGTATTATAGATATTGGTCCACAGGTTCTTCAGATGCTCTTTGCTCTGGATTGCATAGTCCATATGATGCCATCCTCTCTTGAGCTTCATTTATACCATGACTTTCAATAAATCCTGAATAAAAACCATAAAAGCCCTGCAACATCAGATGTTGGCAGGGCTCGTGAAAGGGAAATCATCCCCGGCATCAGTGCATTTTCTTGACTATCACCTCTGCAGCCTTAACCAAGGGATAGGCAGCAGGAGAACCGGTGAGCAATGGCTGGGTACCGATTTGCATGGTCAACAGCTGCTTGACTGTTACGCGATTCTGAATCAAAAAGCCGATGGCATTGGTGAGTTCGCCGGTGCTCGCTCCTCCATAAACTTCGGCACCTAAAATCATGCCACAGTCACTGGCAACAATCAGCTTGACCATCTGTTTGTGGGAGTGCTCCAAATTACCTGGATGAGTATCCATTCCAGTGAAGCTTCCGCAAATGACAGAAAAACTATTGTAAATTTTCAACCTTGTGTATACACATTCCATTTTTATACACAATTGTGAATATCCAAATTGACAAAAGACGCATCACCCTCTAGATTGAAGGGAACATTTGGGAAAGGTGTCATGCAAAACAATACAACAGAGAAAAAGTTCACCAAGGAAGAGCTCATTGCCCAAGAGTTGCTGGACAAGAAAGAATCAGACAGCAAGCTTCGAGAGTACTCAGGTCCGCTTGGAACAGTAATAACTGGCTTATTCCTTCTTTGGTCTGTATTTCAAGTGTATGCAAACACCATTGGCATCATCGATGCTATGTCTCTGAGGACCTGGCACCTCTTGTTTCTCATGCTCTTCACGTTTCTCTTGTTTCCAACCTACCCTTCCGAAAACCGAAAACGCGCCCTTCCACCTGTCTGGGATATGGTATTGCTGGCAATACTCGGCGTCAGCTTTGCCTATCTCTTGAAAAATTACATCCCGGTTGCCAAACGAGGCGGATATCTGATCAGTCTCGATATTTGGGTTGCAGGCATCGTCATGGTTCTCATCTTTGAAGCCGGGCGGCGGGCATGTAAAAACCTTGCCATCCTTGGATTGATATTCCTGCTCTACAACTTCCTGGGCAAGTGGATCCCCGGAGATCTCGGCCATGTCGGATTCAGCGTCAAACGGGTACTCAACCACATGATTTGGGGCAGCCAGGGGATCTTTGGCGTAGGAATAGGGGTGAGTGCCACCTACATTTTCCTTTTCGTGCTCTTCGGAGCTTACTTGAAATACAGTGGATTCAGCCAATTCATCAACGACATCTCCCTGACGTTGGTAGGGAGAACAGCCGGAGGACCTGCAAAAGTTGCGGTGCTGGCCAGTGCTCTTTTGGGCATGATCAATGGATCGGCCATAGCCAATGTGGCTACAACTGGAACGATCACCATCCCCATGATGAAGAAAACCGGCTATAAGAAGGAGTTTGCAGCCGCAGTCGAAGCAGTTGCTTCCACCGGCGGGCAGTTTGCACCTCCCATCATGGGCGCCGTTGGCTTTGTCATGGCGGAATTCATGGGAGTAAGTTACACAAAAGTCTTGCTTGCAGCGTGCATCCCGGCATTTCTCTACTACCTTACCCTCCTGTTTGCGGTTCACTTCGAAGCAAAGAGACTCGGCCTCTCCGGTTTGAGCAAAGAAAACATTCCCAACGCCATGGTGGTTCTGAAAAAGCAAGGTCATCTGATTATTCCTTTGGTAGTCCTAATCGGCTTGCTCAGCTTTGGATTCACCCCGCTGTTTGGTGCCGTAGTTGCAATATTTGCCACCATCGGCGCCTCATGGCTCCGCAAGGATACAAGAATGACTTGGTCTGTTATTGTACAAGCCACAGTCGAAGGTGCGCGTTCAGCCATAGCGGTGGGGATGAGCTGTGCAATCATCGGGGTGATCATTGGAACGGTGTCCCTGACAGGGCTGGGTCTGAACTTCGGATACATCATCCTCAGGATTGTTGGCGAGGGCCAGTTGTATCTCGGCGGCTTGATGGTCATGATCATGAGCATCGTCCTCGGCATGGGAGTTCCCGGAGTTGCAGCGTATGTCATCGTATCGACAGTCTCCGTTCCCGTCCTTATCCAGGCCGGAGCAATTCCCATGGCCGCTCATATGTTCTGTCTTATTTATGCATGCCTGTCCAACATAACTCCTCCCGTGGCAATGAGCAGTTATGTTGCAAGCGGCATTGCCGGCTCCGACCAGACAAAGACCAGCCTTATTGCGGTAAAAATCGGGCTCACCGGGTTCATCCTTCCCTTCTTCTTTTTGGACAATCCCATTCTCTTGCTGGGAAGCACGGAAGGGGTTCCCCTGCTCACAACCCTGAGGGCTCTGCTTACCTCTTCAATCGGGGTCATCGTCCTTTCCTCCGGCCTGCAAGGGTACCTGCTGCGCAAGCTGAATCTCATTGAACGCCTAGTCATGGTTGCAGCCGGCCTTTTGTTCATTGAAACCGGACTGGTTACCGACTTGGTTGCAATCTTGCTCGTAGGAGTCATTATGACTTTCCAATATTTGCAGAAGAGATCACAACCGAAGGAGAAAATCGCATGAAAAAGTATGGAGCACTACTGCTGGCTGTCACCCTGCTCGTCCCAAGCCTGCTGTTTGCCACAGGCGCCAAGGAAGGAGCAGCCCAGCCTGTCAAGAAAACAGTCATCAACTTCCCCACCGCGGCAACTACCGGAGCCGTGTACCCGCTTGGATCGGCAATGGCCAACCTGTGGAACACCAAGCTGGAGAACGTCAGGGTCAGTGCCCAAGCCAGTGCCGGAGGAATCGCAAACCTGAACATGATTGCCGATGGTGAAGCCCAGCTGGGAGTTGCCGTTACGTCCATCATGTATGAATCCTTTCACGGTATCGGAGCATTCGAGGGAAGACCCAACCCCAATCTCAGAGTGATGATCGGCTTGTACGCCAACCCAAACCAAGTGGTTGTCACACAGAACAGCGGCATCAATTCGCTTGCAGATCTCAGCGGCAAGCGATTCGCTTCAGGAGCTCCAGGGTCGACGACGGAAGTGGAGACCAGCCTGCACCTCAAGACCAGCGGAGTCAACTATCCTGATGGGCTGAGAGTCCAGTATGTCGGATTCACCGAAGCAATCGACCTGATGCGCAACAAGCAGCTGGACGGGGCTTGGATCATGGCCGGAATTCCCAATGCTGCGGTTACCGAAATGCTTTCAACGGCCGGCGGCAAATTGCTCAGCCTCGACATGGACCTGATCAAAAAGCTGCAGCAAGCCTATCCTTGGTACGGCGCCTACACCATTCCCGCCGGCACCTATCCCGGCCAGACAGCCGACGTGCTGACTTCGGCAATCAAGATCACCGTCTGCACCGATGCACGTGTCGATGCCGATGTTGTGTACGACATGACCAAGACGTTCTGGGAAAACTTCGAGGAATTGAAAGCCACCCAGGCTCCATTGAAGCAGGTCAATCCCAAGGAAGCAGTCAAGGATTTGGCGGGGCTTCCCTTGCACGAGGGTGCTGCACGCTACTACCGGGAAATTGGGTTGCTGTAAACCTGATGCATCCACCAAAGCCGGGGTTGTTCAATCCCGGCTTTTTTATTTGCCCTGTTTTAGCAAAAGAACTTGACTCAAGGCAGACTGGTATGCATGCTCGAAGTATGGAAAATGGATTCTTTACCGAGCTCGGATTCTTACAGCGCCAACGTTTGGATATTGAGATGGCAGCTTTGCAGTATTGTAAGAGTAAGCAGGATGCAACCATGAAGGCAACGTTTCGTGAAGCCATCAGAATGCGGGACGAGAAAACCGCAGGGACCATCCTCTTTGAAGGATTGCAGGCCTTTGGCCCGCTGTATCCCCTGCACCTTATCCATACCTGTTATGATAGTGTCTGCTCTCTCTATGATGAGCTATCCATTGAACCTGCAATTCGCTTGGATACCTTGGCGGATATCAAGCTCTGGACACAGACCTATGCCGATTCACATGGCCTGGAGACCGGTTTGACCCAGGTTTTTTGGATTGCCCGCCATCTGTGTGCAAGGATCCTGAGGCTGGGGAGGCTGCAATTTGAGCCAGCATGCCTCAAAGCCCCATTTCGCATCTATCGAGTAGAAGACAGTGCCAGGCTCGTCACCATTGCTGAAGCGAACCTGGCATGTGACGCAAACGGGTATCGTACCGATGAAGAGAAATCCTCTTTCATCACTACCCTTGCGGAGGATGGGCTCATGCTGCAAGCACATGTGGTGGACGGCAGGCAAGGAAATGTGGCAGCAAAGCCCACCCTGTTTGACAAAGCTGCATTGCACTGTATCGCTGACGCCACTACTGAAGTATTGCACCTGCACATACCAGCCGGTGAGCGGCTTATCGGTAATGCAGTGGATGCGTCGCTTACACAGGCAAAAGCTTTCTTTCCAGCACATCGGGTGGCGGTCTGCACCTCTTGGTTGCTCGACCCGGCCTTGTCTCTGGTTGCAGATACAGAGAGCAATATTGTACAGTTTATGGAGCGTTTCTCCAAATTCCCCGTTCCCTTCCAGACTCCGCAGATTTTCGAACGAGTCTTTGGCTTCACAGCCACAGCAGAGGATATTCCACAGTGGAAGGCGACAACCACACTGCAGCGCTCCATACAAAGAGCACTCTGTGAGGGAGTCACCTTCCGTACCATGGGTGGATATTTCTTGCTCGAATAACCAA
>NZ_DJGW01000086.1:0-25371 GCF_002432845.1 Sphaerochaeta sp. UBA5836 | reverse complement strand
CATCGAAGGTGCAAACGCTTCTTCCTATACCACCACGCAGGATGACATCGGCTGCCTCATCATGGTCGAAGCTCAAGGTGATGATACCGACTTCTACGGCTTGGTTCGCATCATGACGGTCGAGCCGGTTCAGTGACCCTTCAGATACTCACACACCTTCCCTATCGCCACCTTCTCTTCTCGGATGCAGTTCGGCTCCAGAATGCTTGGGTTTTGAACCGAGGATTCTGTAAGCTTTCTCTTCGCACCGACAAAGTTGCCTACCGACACCCGTCTCATAATTCCCCGAACATCCAAGTCGGTTTGATGACTGCAGGTAGGATGCTCGCACAACTGGCAGCGCCTTGCTTCTTGCATTATTGCACGCTGTTCAGGCTCAACTGAAGCATACAACTGCTCACAGGTGAAGGGAGCTTGTATCAGATGGACGTACTCTTTCCTTGAACTGTCATAAACAAACGGTTTAAGACCGCGTTTGGAGAGTACTGCATTCGCTGCAGCGATCCCGCTGGTGGTGACGGTGGGCGTTCCAGTGCCCATTATCGTTGACTCGCCGCAGCAGAACAGGGTATCCCAATCTGTTCTGATGTGCTGACGCTTGAACATGTGGTTGCCCAGCTTTTGCTTGGGTCCTGCCACCGCTCCTCCGTTCTTCAGCGTAAATCGCTGGATGGTTCTCGGACTTGCAAGCTCTGCATGCCTGAGGTGCTCCCTGATCGAGGGAAACCGTTTTTCAAGCACTGCAAGCAGCCGCTCAATTTCTTGCTTTTTCCTTTGCTGGTATGCCTTCTGGTCAAGCGCATCCCATGACCCGAACGAAGGTCCGATGGCAAGGATGATATGCTCATCATCTGCGCAGATGGTCCTGTCATCGACGCTGGGGATGTAGGCTGTAACCTCTTGTTCATCCAAGGCATCGGGTCGGCCGACCAGCATCTCAACTGCCAGCGTCAGCTCATCAACAACATCTTTATCGACCAGTGTATACAAAACTACACTTGGATAGGTCGGTTCCTGCTTCTGCGCCCAGCTTCGCTGCTGTTCGGTGGTTTCATTGTGCGGCAACAACTTCCCATAGAGGTTCCAGACAGTACCGCTGTAGATGATTTGGTCTGCAGTATGCACCGTTCCATCATCAAGCAGCACCCCGCCGGGTTTTCCTTGGTTGAAGAGTATCGAGACAACCTCACGCTCCGCCATCATTGTCGAGCCGTTTTGCTCGATTACTTTCTCCAATGCTCCCGTCAAGGAGAGTGTTGATCCCGCAGGATAGTAGCTGCCCCCGACATGGTTGTCGACAAACATCACCGATGCAAGAATTGCCGGACTTTCCTCTACTGTCACATAGCAGTAAGTGGAGGTAAGCTTGTCAAAGAAGTTGAAAATCGCCTTATCGGTAAAATACTTGGAAAGCAGCGTCTTTGCACTGATATTCAAATAAGAGAGAAACCTGATATAGGAAAGAGGATGGTGCAGCAGGGATTTGAGAGCTGCCTTCTTGTCAACTTCGTCAGGGGTGGTGTAGGAGGGATTCTCCACTATGACATGCTGATACATGGTTTGCATGTCCCCATAAAAACGCACAAGGCTCTCCCGTTGGCCGGGAAACAGGGTGGAGACTTCGTCGATAAATCGGGGAATATCGGGGAAAAATCTCACTTTTCTGCCATCGTAATGGACGCAATACAGCAATTCATGCTGGATCATGGTGATGCTCTCCTCAAGACAATTGAAGAGGAACCGATGGGCATTGAAGCCCTTCTCCCCCCAGCCGAAGAGCATGGACGAGCCTTGGTCAAAGATTGCATCCCCGCGCTTGAAGGCGCCGCAACTTCCGCCCGGACAATATGCTTTATCGATAGTGGCGACGTTCAAACCACGTTTTGCCAATAAAGAGGCCGCACTCAGTCCGCTCAGCCCTGCTCCGATCACAAGTACATCAAAATGCATCACACCCCCCTCCTTGATCAATACGACTCATTCGCCAATACAGCAGCACAAAAATCTTTCAATCGCCTTGCATCCTGCTCCAAGGTATCCTTTGATGGATTCACAAAGGAAATCTCACCCCGCACATGGCCATCGGTCTTGATTTTCTTCATGGTGGAAAAGCACTTGGAAACATCTCCACCACTGCAATCGGCGATGAGATACAGATCCTTTTGCGTAAACGAGGCTTGTTTCAGATATGAATACATCGGAGCGCTCACGCCTCCAGCCCAAACCGGGGTGGCAAGCAACACGACATCATACTTGCTCAAGTCAGGAAGTGGTTCCTTGAATGCAAGCCGCCGATGAAAAACTGCATCCCTGCCGGCAACGAAATACTTTGCAAAGCCCTTGGTGGGATAGTGGTTGCGGGGTTGCAATGCATACACATCGCAATGCAACAGTTGCTCCAATTGTTCGGCTATAAACCGGGTATGTCCCTCAAGTGAATAGTACATAAGAATGCGCTCCATACAACACCTCCAGTCATGTGTTTGAGTGTATCACGCCCGCTTCAAGCCATCCATCAGGGTATGCCGGACTTGCAACAATACAGTGAAGCGGATATAACGGGTGCATGCAAACCATGATCCCCCATCTCATAGACTCCCATTTTCACCTTCGTTCCATGCAGAGAAAAGGCATAGATGTCGAATCGATTCTTGCTTCCATGCAAGAGCTTTCCATGGAAGGTATTGAGATAGGGCTGGACTGCGGCGACCTGGCCGAAAGAACAGCCATGCTCGAGCCCTACCCCTTCATAAAGCTCAGTGCAGGAATCGGGCCGTGGGGGGCGCAAGACTCACTTGATGAGCAGCTTGCGGTATTGGAGAACCAGCTTTTGAAGAATGAGGTGGTGGCGATAGGGGAAATCGGGCTGGACAACTATCACAAGTATGGCACGGTTGAGAACCAGCAGTACCTGCTTGCTCGACAAATCGAACTTGCCAACAGGCTCGGCAAACCCGTAATTTTTCACAATCGGGAAGCCGATTCCCAATTCATCTCGCTTCTTGGGCGTACCACCTTTGCAAAGCGGGGCATCTTTCACTGCTATCAAGGAGGTGGAGAACTTGCCCGTCTGGCAATCGAGCAGGGGTTTTATCTCTCTTTTGCCGGACCTTTGACGTACAAGGCGAACAAGGGCATGCAGGACCTGTTTGCAAGCCTACCGATCGAGCACATCCTTTTGGAGACGGACAGCCCCTATCTCAGCCCCAATCCGGTGCGGGGGAAGGCCAATACACCGCTCTTTATGCACTATATCTATGCATGCGCGGCGCAGTTGAGGAGTATTTCACTTGAAGCAATGGTTTTGCAGGTCAGAGCCAACTTCCATGCATTTCTCGACCAGTGAACAACCGTTTCACGGCAATGATGTCGGTTCTTTCGGATTCAAGCAATTGCTTGAAGGTCCGGCTTAGGTCCTCTGCAACCACCCCATACAGGTTTGAGGGAGGTATCACACTCCTATAGGAAGCTTCGACCGTCCAAAGAAGCGTGTCTTTTCCCAATAATGGCAACGCCCACGCTCCAAGCCTCGGTGCATAGAGGTGTATGATGGGGTTGGCTTGCAGCATCTGCTCTATCCGCCGGGCAAATTGCACGTCGTTCTCTGATTCTTGTTTCGTCACTATCAAGTCTGTTGGAAATTCCTTGGGCAAGTATTGCGCATCGGAGCTGCGGATATAGAGGACTTCACTCTTCCTGCCGTCGACGGCTTCCTGCCAAATACGCTCATCCGCCTGCGTGAGTATCATACAGTCGAACAAAGGCGCTTTTTGGCTTGCCTGACCCATGCCGACAAAGACGGCCTCTTCACCCACCCTCTCCAAACCGTGCAGTGCCTGGGTTATGGGCGGAGAGCATACCACATACCCTTTCTTTCCCTCCAACACCATGGCCAGTGTTTGATAGTCAACATCCGCTTTCACAGTGAGCGTGCGAAGTCGGTACCCTTTTGCAAGCATGCAGAGAGAGAGGCCGGGCTGTTGAAAGGAATACACATTCGCCCTGTACGTTGCATCAGTGAGAAACCAGAGTGCGGGAAGCTGCAAAACAACCACAAGAGGTGTTGCACAAAGCAACATGGCTAGAAGGAAAGGCAACAGAACAAAGGGTTTCATTCCCTTGAATGTAGCAGTCCGGTCTTCTGCAGTCAAGAAACAGATGTATACAGGTTGACCAGTTCCCACAGTTTGGATACATTTGTACTGAATTGAACTTTCCATCGAACAAGGAGCAACCTATGATATCCTATAAGGAACTCGGTCTGGTGAATACCAGAGACATGTTTGCAAAAGCAGTCAAGGGCGGTTATGCCATTCCTGCCTATAATTTCAACAATATGGAACAGCTGCAGGCTATCATCCAGGCATGCGTCGCCACCAAGAGTCCCGTTATTCTTCAGGTCTCGAAGGGAGCACGCGACTACGCCAACATCAATCTGCTGAGAAACATGGCCCGTGGTGCCGGTGAGTATGCCAAGGAACTCGGATACGAAATTCCCATCGTCCTGCACCTCGACCACGGTGACAGCTTTGAAACCTGCAAAGAGTGCATTGACAACGGATTCAGCTCCGTCATGATTGATGGATCCCACTTTCCCTATGAGGAGAACGTTGCACTGACCAAGAGAGTCGTTGAATATGCCCATGCCCACGATGTCACCGTTGAAGGGGAACTCGGCGTTTTGGCCGGCATCGAGGATGAAGTCAGCAGTGCCATGAGCCACTACACCAAGCCTGAGGAAGTCGTCGACTTCGTCTCCCGCACCGGTGTTGACTCGCTGGCCATCTCCATTGGAACCAGCCATGGCGCGAACAAGTTCGTACCTTCGCAGTGCACCCGCAATGCAGAAGGCATTCTCATTCCGCCTCCGCTTCGCTTCGACATTCTTGAGGAAATCGAGAAACGTCTGCCCGGCTTCCCCATCGTGTTGCACGGCTCTTCCTCCGTCCCTGTAGAATATGTGAATATGATTTTGCAGTACGGCGGCAAGCTCAAGGACAGCGTAGGCATTCCCGAGGAACAGCTTCGCAGGGCAGCCAAGAGTGCCGTATGCAAGATCAACATCGACAGCGACGGCAGACTTGCCATGACTGCAATCATCCGCAAGGTGCTTGCAGAGAAACCCGGTGAATTCGATCCCCGCAAGTACCTCGGACCGGCCCGTGACGAGCTGAAGAAGATGTACATGCACAAGAACATCAACGTCCTAGGGTCTGCCAATCAGGCGTAATCGACCGTTGTAGCGCAAAGGCCGTTGGAAGTAGTTTCCACGGCCTTTTTTCATTGGTACAAGGGCAGGTACTTTGACACGCCCTTAATGCATGTGTTATATTGTGTACCGTCGGCCTTTTAGGCCGGGAAAAGCTCACACACAGTGGTTTTCACCGAAAACACAAGGAGATCGATTGGCTACGAAGGATTTGAGGATCAATAGACAGATCCGTGCAAGAGAAGTGTTCGTCATTGATGCAGATGGAAATCAGAAAGGCATCATGAGCGTGTATGACGCCGTCATGCTTGCAGAGAGTGTAGGATTGGATTTGGTGGAAGTATCCCCCAACGCAAACCCTCCCGTTTGCAAGATTCTCGACTTCGGAAAATACCGGTATGAGCAGGAAAAGCGGCTCAGGGATGCCAAGAAGAACCAGAGTGTCATCAAAATGAAGGAAATCCGGATGCAGCCCAAGATCGAGAAGCATGATCTTGAGACAAAGTCCAAATTCATCGGTGAATTCCTCGCTGAAGGAAACAAGGTCAAGGTAAGCATCCGCTTCCGTGGCCGCGAGCTGGCCCACACAGAACTCGGCAAGGTGGTTTTGGACAAGATACTTGCCCAGCTCACTGAAAATGGTGTAGGCTTCAATCTTGACCGAGACGCCTTGATGGAAGGCAAGATGATGAGTATGATCATCAGTCCTGCCAAAACGGGTCCTGTCTCCGCCAAGAAAGACAATTAGCAACAGTATCCCGCATGGGATGTTGAATATGCTGCTCCAAGGGGATCTTGTTCCTTGTGAGCGCAAGTAGGAAGGTGCACTACAATGCCCAAGATGAAAACAAGAAGGTCCGCTGCAAAGCGGTTCCGCGTCACTGGAACCGGCAAGGTCCGCTATAAGAAGCAGGGTCTTCGCCACATTCTCACCAAGAAGAGCAGCAAGCGCAAGGGAAACCTCCGTGCTTCTGGAATCCTCGAAGATATGGAAGCAAAGAGAGCCAAATCCATGCTTCCGTACGCATAAGGGGGGTGGGCGATGCCAAGAGCAGTTGACGGAACGAAACGTAAGGACAGAAGGAAGAAGATTCTTGAACTGGCAAAAGGCTATTATGGCCGCAGAAGCACGAACAACCGCGTTGCAAAAGATGCAGTTGCCAAGGCTGGCCAGTACGCATATCGCGGTCGTAAAGAGCGTAAACGGGATTTCCGCAGGCTCTGGATTGCAAGAATCAGCGCAGCTGTGCAGGCAGAGGGTCTCAACTACTCTCAGTTCATGCATGGCATGAAGCTTGCCAACATCGAGATCAACAGAAAGGCCCTCTCCAATATGGCTATTGAAGACCAGGCTACTTTCTCCGCTCTCGTTGCTCAGGTAAAGGATACCTTGGGCAAATAAGCCAAGGTAACTCGTCTAGACGTTTGAAGGAGGAACCATGTCAGTTGTTGATACCGTAAAAATGCTCGAACTGCGAACCAAGAAGGCAGCAGGATTGATCGCAATGCTCCGCAAGGAGAAAGCCGAACTTCAAGAAAAGTTTGATTTGGTACATGCACACAACGCTGAACTTGAGGAGTATGTTGAAAGTTTCACTTCCAGCAACAAGCTTCTCGAAGAAAGCATTGCCAATGCCATGGAAAATCTTTCCGCTATCGAAGGGCTGGATGACGTCCAACTTTTCGATGACGCAGCACTTGATCTGGAAGCCGCCGAGGGATTCTCCAGTGGAAATGCTTTCTCTGATGAGGAAGTCGACCTGGATGCACTCTTGGAGGATTCTCCCACTCTTTGAGCTGAAGCAATCAGTCTGGACACTGTCCGTGAACGGGGCCGCAAGGTCCCGTTTTCTTNNTTTCCCGAACCCCCTTTCCCAAAGCTCTTTCTTATTGTACGATAGAAGTACGGCAGTCAACTGCCTCGATATTTGACAAGTTTCCTGCGGTGTGCGCCTGGAGCCACAGTCTCTTGGCTCAACTTACACAAATGGGTAGCGGTATAGCTGATTTGCATTGATCCAACTCCTTCGGGGTTAAATGGAACAGAATTTTCAGCGCAACTAGTTTCCCCCTTGAACCACAGGTTCAAGAGCATTCTCCGGGTACGGCACCGCAGGTTTTATCTTGCATACAGGAACCATTCATCCATGCCAGAAACACACAATGCCTTGAAGAACATTCTCTTCATCAAACTTCCTGCTTCCATGGAGCGGGATATCAACAATTTTCATGTCGACAGTTCGATTGAAATCCCGGTGCAACGCCCTGAGGGAAGCCGTGATTTCGATCCGGCAAAGGATATCAGTGTTGAGCTGATCGTCGCAGGCATGCTCAAGATCCTTGCCTATCAGAACGACCATGTACACGCACCGTATTACCGTGAATTTGTGCTTGCTCTGCAGCCTGATGCCGTCCAAGAACTCAATATTGCAGCTATTGCCCAAGAGCAGAAACAGAACTTTCCATTTGCAGAAGAGTTGTTTCTTACTGTGTGCCATCTTGCACCGCAAAGCGCGACATACATAAACCTGGCAACCCTGTACAGCCGCAAGGCAGCCGAGGATACTGCGAAAGGAGTTCAGTACGACCTCTATCAGCAAAAGGCCCTGGAAACCCTCAAGGAAGGGCTGGATGTGGTCGGCGAGGACGCCCCTCTGCTCAGTGAATTAGGTTTTTTCCATCTGTATCAAGGAAATGTAGAGATTGCCAAGGAGTATCTCGACCGATATCTGGCCATTGCCGACGAGGATGGGAAAAAGGCCCATGTACAAAAGATCGTGGACGACATCGACGCCAAACTCAACGATGACCAGACGTTGATGCGCTCCTACGATGCCATCCAGATGAACAAGGAACCAGAGGCTGTCGCCCTTCTGGACTCCTTCCTTGCAGACAATCCAAAGGTTTGGAACGCTTGGTTCCTCAAGGGCTGGGCGCTCAGGAGAATGGGCAACTACCGAAAGGCAGAAGAGGCCCTGCTCGCCGCTCTTGCAAACAGCAAGGGGACAAGCGACATCTATAACGAATTGGCCATCTGCAGCTTGGAGACCGGAAAACCCGAGCTAGCAAAAGACTATCTCAATACTGCAGTGGATTTGGACAGCCAGAACATCACCCTCATATCGAATTTGGCATACCTCTATTTGAAAGACCGGATGTGGGATGAAGCCCGTGAATATCTGGAAATCGCCCGTGCCATCGATCCCAACGACCCCTTGATCATCCAGTTGATGAAGGATTACGAGCAAGCCAGCGGTGATACGCTCGCCTCCCCCATTGTTCAGGAATTTGTCGATACCGAGGATGTAGTACGGCAGACCAAGCAAGAAAAGCCCTTCTTCATCCAAGGCAAAGAAGAAACCGACGACCTGGAGACGGTGTATGACATCGAGGACTCACTCTGATGACATACATCAGCCATAGTGAAGAGGAGACGCTATCGTTCGGGTATCGCTTGGGCAAGCAGTGCAAGAGCGGAACGGTGATATCGCTTCGGGGGAGCCTGGGAGCGGGAAAAACCGTTCTTGCCAAAGGCCTTGCACGGGCCTTGGGCATCACCGAACCGATTGTAAGTCCCACCTTCACCCTGATTCAGCAGTACGAAGGAACGTTGCCGCTCTATCATATGGATTTGTATCGGATAGATTCGGCCGAAGAGTTCGAAATGATCGGCGGTGAAGAACTGCTGTACAGCAACGGGGTCGCGATAGTTGAATGGAGTGAAAAGATTGCCGAGATGCTTCCCGATACGACACTTTTTGTCGATATTGATATTATGCCCAATGAAGACCGAGTGATCACCCTGCAAGGGGCCGACATATGAACATCCTTTCCTGCGACACCTCAACCGAGGTCATGCACGTGTGCTTTGCACGCTTTGAAGAGGGCAAAAAGCCTTTCTTTGAAGCAAGAGTGGTGACAAGTGCAAACCAACACTCGGAGATGCTGGTTCCGTCCATGCTCGAGGTGTGTCAACGCAACTCTTTCAAGCTGAAGGAGCTCGACCTGCTGGTGTGCACCAGTGGTCCCGGTTCATTCACCGGTTTGAGAATCGCCATGAGCACCCTGAAAGGCATCAGTCTTGCCACCGGCATCCCCATGGTTACGATTCCGACCTTGGAAGCGTACCAAGCCTGCAACAGCTCGTATCCCCATACAAGCCTTGCGGTCATCGATGCAAAGAAAAAGCGATTCTACACGGCCTTGTTCCAAGCCGGCGAAAGGCTGACGCCTGATCTCGACCTTGATCCCTTGCAGATAGAACGCCTGCTTGCACCCTATCCCGACACCCTCCTGCTTGGTGGCGATGCCCCCTTGCTTGCATCCAAGCTCTCCAAACACTATGCCGTCGATGAGAGCTCCCAACTCAATCTTTCTCTGGTGCTCTGCACGCTGGGCAAGCGGAAATTTGAACAATGGGGAGCTGATGAGCCGGACACAGGCCCTGTTTATGTGAGAAAGAGCGATGCAGAAATCGCATTGCAAGAAACAATCAGTTCTCTGGAGGAAACACATGATTGAACAAGATATCCTGATCGTCGGATCAGGGGTTGCGGGCATGTCCGCAGCCCAATACGCAGCACGTGCTGGTCGTTCTGTAACAATGCTCGAGTCGATCGCCCCCGGTGGGCAGACCATGTACATCGACATGATTGAAAACTATCCAGGGTTCGATCAACCCATCAGTGGATATGAAATGGGAATGAAATTCCATGCCCAGGCTGAGGCCTTCGGGGCAAAACTTGTCTATGCAACTGTCACCAAGTTGTCCAAGGAAGGAGACACCTTCCTTGCAGAAACCGCCGACGGGGAAACCTATCAGGCAAAGGCTGTTATTTTTGCAACGGGAGCGAAGCACCGCCACCTTGGAGTCGAGGGCGAGGAGAAGTACAACGGCAAGGGAGTCAGTTACTGCGGCACCTGTGACGGACCCTTCTTCAAGGGCAAGAAAATCCTAGTCGTCGGAGGCGGTGATACCGCTCTTACCGATGCTCTCTACCTCTCAAAGCTCAGCGAGCACATTACCATCGTGCATCGAAAGGAACGCTTCAGAGCCCAGGACAATCTGGTGGCACAGGTTTCCAGGAACAAGAACATCGAACTGGTCATGCAGCATACCGTCAGCCTCATCAAGGGTGACGGCAACAAGGTTACCTCGGTCGTCCTCAAGGATCTTGCCAACGATGTTGAGTACGAGCGGGAGTTTGATGCAGTATTCATCTTCGTCGGCATGCTTCCCCAGACCGAGATGCTGGACAAGAGTGTCCTCGATGAAAGCGGGTATGTCATCACCAACGAGAGGATGGAAACGAAGCTGGCCGGCCTGTACGCTGCCGGAGATGTACGCACTACAGTGTTCAGACAGTTGGTGACAGCTGCCAGCGATGGTGCCATCGCCGCTCATTGTGCAAGCGAATACATCGATGAACTTGAAGGAAGAGCATACCGCTAAATAGCGGGCTACCTCTCATATATCACACAAATCTCCTTGACGATGGCTGGTCGTTAGTGTTCTAATTGAGCCATGAACATATGCATGGTTTCCAGTGAATCTGTACCCTTTTCCAAATCAGGAGGGCTTGCAGACGTGGTTGGTGCACTCTCGGCCGCCCTCGCTTCCTTAGGCGAGGATGTCAGGGTTGTGCTCCCGCTCTATGGAAGTGTGGATGCATCAACCTTTGATGAGGTACCGATCGCCGGCTCGATTTCATTGCTCGGTTGTGAAGAACAGGTCGGTTTCTGCCAAACCATCCTCAACGGGGTTACGTACTATTTTCTGCGTCATCCTTACTTTACCGGACGAAAAGGGATTTATGGGGATACGTCGTTTACTCCCTATGCCGATAATCTCAGACGCTATACCCTTTTGAACAAGGCGGCACTTTTCTTGTGCAAGGAGCTTGCTTGGAAGGTGGACATCATGCACTGTCATGACTGGACCTGCGGGTTCCTTCCGTATCTTCTCAAAACCGGCAAGGACCAGTTTTACCGCGGAACCAAAAGCATGATGACCATTCACAACCTCGCCTATCAAGGTGAGTTCTCTCGTCTCGAACTGCTTGGATGCGACATAGCTCCCGACAAAGCCATGTTCAGCGGCCATGCTACGAATAAGCGGACCAACATGTTGAAGACCGGCTTGGTGTTCGCCGACAAACTCACCACCGTAAGTCCGACCTATGCAAAGGAAATCCAGAGCAAGGAATATGGTTGCAATTTGGAAGCATTGCTCGCTGAGCGGTCCCAGGATTTGACGGGCATCATCAACGGCATCGATTACGAAGAGTGGAACCCGCAAACCGACCGTTTCATCAATCACCACTTCAGCGCAAGCCACCAAGAGGGAAAGGCCCTGACCAAGGCTCAAGTGCAAGCCGAGTTCGGCCTTGAAGTGAATGATGGTGTACCGCTCTTTTGTATGATCAGCCGCTTGGCTGAGCAGAAGGGCTTTGTCGAATTGCTTGAGGGGTCTCCCTGTGTGCTGGAGCAGATGCTTCATGCACACACGATGCAGATGATCATCGTGGGAACCGGCGACCATACCCTGGAGAAGAAACTTGTTGAAATCGGGCAGAGATACTCCAATCTCTCCGTCAACATCCTGTTCAGCAATAGGGCGGCTCATCTGCTCGAAGCCGGGTCTGACTTTTTCCTCATGCCCAGCCGGTATGAGCCATGCGGTCTCAATCAGCTTTACAGCCTCCGTTACGGAACACTGCCTGTCGCCCGAAGAACCGGAGGATTGGCTGACAGCATCCTCGACTTGGATGAGAACCCAGAGACCGGAACAGGAATCCTCTTTGACTCCATGACAGGCCGTGGTATACTTGAAGCGGTGGAACGAGCACTTCAATGGTGGAACAAAGGAAAGAAAACCATGCAATCTGTCAGGATTCGATGTATGCATTGGGACAGTACCTGGGAACGGTCTGCCCGATTGTATCGTTCAATATATGAATCCAGCATAAGGGGGAACTAAGAATGCGCACGAAAGAAAAATCAATCGCTATAGTACTAGGCGGTGGCAAGGGTACTCGATTGTATCCGCTTACCATGGACCGCGCCAAACCTGCCGTACCTTTCGCTGGAAAGTATCGATTGGTGGATATTCCCATCTCGAACTGCATCAACAGCGGTATCAGGCAGATTTATATCCTGACGCAGTTCAACTCCGCTTCACTGCACAACCATATTTCCAACACCTACATCTTCGACACGTTCAGCAATGGATTTGTTGAGATTCTGGCTGCCGAGCAGACCAACCAAACCGACACCTGGTATCAGGGAACTGCTGATGCGGTTCGAAAGAATATGAGGCACTTCCATGACCAGAATGCAGACTACTACATCATCCTCAGCGGTGATCAGCTCTATCGCATGGACCTCAAGGAAATGCTGGACAGGCATATCAGCAGCGGAGCTGAATTGACCATCGCCGCCAAGCCGATCAGCCGTGAACAGGCTACGGGACTCGGCATCATCGGCTGCGACAATGATGGCATGATCACAAAATTCTATGAAAAGCCGGCTATCGACCTGGATATCAGCGAGTACAAGGTTGCAGACTCTTTCATGCATGCTTCGCTCGGAAAGCATGTCGATGCAAGCAATGAATACCTTGCGAGCATGGGTATCTACATCTTCAATGCGAAGTCGTTGGAAGAGGTACTGAACAACGACAAAACTGATTTCGGCAAGGAGATCATCCCCGATGTAATCAAGCATCGAAAAGTGGCCACCTTTCTCTTTGACGGTTTCTGGGAGGACATCGGAACCATCAAGGCCTTCTACGAGACAAACCTTGACTTGGCCTCCATCAACCCTCAATTCAACTTCTACAACGAGATGATGCCGATTTACACCCACCGCCGCCACCTGCCGGCAACCAAGGTGAACTTCTGCAACATTTCCAGCTCGCTGACCAGTGAAGGCTCGATCATCACCAATGCATACATCGTCAACTCCATCATCGGCGTCCGTACCATCATTGAATCAGGAGCCTCCCTGGACGGTGTATACTGCATGGGTGCGTCCTACTATGAGACCGAAGCCGAGAAAGCTGCCAATGCCAAGAAGGGAATACCCAACATCGGCATCGGAAGAGGCACCATCATCCGCAAGGCGATCATCGACCAGAATGCACGCATCGGTGATGGATGCAGAATCGGCATAGACGATATTCCTCGACAAGAAGGAGATTTCGCCATGTACTCCATCCATGACGGCATCATTGTCATCAACAAGAATGCAGTTATCAAGAATGGGACTGTAATGTAGATGCAATACGTTCCAGACAGCGGAAGAACTCAATTCTTCCGCTGTTTTTTTATGTTTTATCTGGAAATAATCCGATATACAGGATATAATTACTGAAAGGAGAATAGAATGCAAACCAACCAAATCAAAGAAGAGATACTTCACGGGAAGACTGTTTTGGGAATCGAGCTCGGTTCCACCCGGATCAAGGCGGTCTTGATCAATTCCGAGAACCAGCCGATAGCACAGGGAGCCCATGATTGGGAAAATACCTTGCTTGATGGAGTGTGGACGTATGCACTCGATGATGTTTGGAAGGGAATACAATCCTGTTTTGCATCCTTGCAAGCCAACATTCAGCACACCTACGCGCTTAAGCTTCGCCGCACCAAGGCGCTAGGGGTCAGTGCCATGATGCATGGCTATCTGCCATTCGATTCCGAGGGCAGGCAGCTTGCTGCCTTCAGGACCTGGAGAAATACCATGACAAGCCAGGCTGCTGAAGAGCTGGGCACACTCTTTGATTATCCCGTTCCTGAACGATGGTCCATCTCCCACCTCTATCAGGCCATCCTGAACAAGGAAGAGCATGTCAAGGATCTTGGCTTCCTTACCACTTTGGCAGGCTATGTACATTGGCAATTGACCGGAAATAAGGTATTGGGCATCGGCGATGCCTCGGGCATGTTTCCCGTAGACACAAAAACCGGTCGCTACGACACACGCATGCTCAAAGCCTTTGCTGATTTGACCCGGGCCTACAAATTCCCATGGCAGCTGGAGACAGTTCTCCCGTCCATCCTTACAGCCGGCGACCATGCAGGAAATCTCACAGAAACAGGAGCACTTCTGATCGATCCCAGTGGAACGCTTGAGGCAGGGATTCCGCTTTGCCCCCCTGAAGGTGATGCAGGAACCGGCATGGTTGCCACCAACAGCATCGCCAAGCGTACCGGCAATGTTTCAGCGGGTACCTCGGTTTTCGCCATGATCGTCCTGGAAAAGGAACTTTCCAAGAGCTACAACAAGTTCATCGATCTGGTCACCACCCCCGACGGTTCGCTTGTGGCGATGAGCCACGGGAACAACTGCACCGGTGAGTATGACAACTGGATGAGATTGTTCTCGGAAGTGCTCACCACAGCGGGCTTCTCACTCAGCAAGGGAGAGCTCTACGACAAGCTGCTCTACAAGGCTTTGGAAGGAGACAAGGATTGCGGTGGTCTGCTGCCGTACAACTATCTTTCCGGAGAGACCATGACCGATATGAATGAAGGTCGTCCCCTCTTCGTGCGGGAGACGACAAACACCTTCAATCTCGCCAATTTCATGCGTTCTCAACTTTTCACCGCCCTTGGGGTGCTGCGAATCGGCATGGACATCCTGTTTGAGCAGGAGAAGGTGGCCATCGACTCCATCACCGGACATGGAGGATTCTTCAAGACTGCCGAGGTCGGCCAGAGCATGATGGCAAGCGCCCTCCACACCCCCATCTCGGTGCTCAAGACAGCAGGAGAAGGAGGAGCCTGGGGGATTGCACTGCTTGCTTCGTACATGGTGCACAAGCAAAACAGAAGTCTTGCTGAATTCCTTGCAAAAGAAGCATTTGCTACTGCTGAAATCTCCACTGTCGAGGCAAGCAGGGAGGATATTGAAGGCTTCAATATTTTCCTGGAACGCTACAAGCGGGGACTTGCTGTTGAGAAGGCCGCAGTACAGAATCTGAAGTAAGTGCCGTTCCCTAAAAAAGGAGGTTCAATGAACCTCCTTTTTCCTGTGCGCCTTCTCACTCGATCATTGCAGCTTCCAAGCCAAATCTGATAAGAAGAGCTGCTGCTTCAGTGATGAGACGGTGGTCTGGTTGTTGATGTGCACAAACTCGATCCCCATGATCTCGCACCAATCCTCCAACATCTCTGCAGTTGCGTCGTAGCTGAGCACGGCATGGTGGGCCCCGCCGGCAAGCATCCAAAGATGGCTTGCCTGGTTCAAGTCCGGTTGGGGTTTCCACATGACCCTTGCAACCGGAAGGTTGGGCATGCGATAGATTGGTTTGACCACCTCTATTTCATTGACGATCAGGCGGACGCGGCCGCCCATGTCCACCAATGAAGCAAGGATGGCATTGCCGGGATGTCCTTCAAACACCAACCGTGCAGGGGGCTCCTTCCCCCCGATTCCCAATTCGTGCACTTCGATGCGGGCCTTGTCGGTCGTGATCGAAGGACAAATCTCAAGCATGTGGGCTCCAAGGGAAAGTTCATTGCCTTTCTCAAGATGATAGGTATAGTCCTCCATGAAGGTGGTGCCGCCACCCAGACCTTCGGTCATCCGCTTGATCAGGCTGGTCATGGCCGAGACCTTCCAGTCTCCTTCCCCACCGTAGCCATATCCTTCAGCCATCAGGTTCTGGCTTGCAAGACCGGGAAGCTGGCGCATCTGTTGCAGGTCCTCAAAGGTATTGGTATAGGCATAGGCACCTTCGCGCTGGAGGAATTTTCGCATCGCCACTTCCTCCCGTGCCTGATACCGCACAGTCTCCAAGTCCTTGGTGGCAAACTCATAGCGGCTGCGATACACTTCCATCTGCTCATCAACTTCGGCCTCGCTGACCTGTTCGAGCTCCCTGACCAAATCGCCGACACCCCAGGAATTTACCTGCCAGCCGAGCTGCATCTCCACCCCGACCTTGTCTCCCTCGGTTACTGCGACATTGCGCATATTGTCACCGAAACGGACCACCTTGAGCTTTCGGCTTTCAACAGCACCGACAGCGGAGCGCATCCAAGAACCCAGCTTGGCCAAAACAGGTTCGTCCTCCCAGAATCCGGTGATGATTTTGCGTTTTGTATGCATCCTGGCAGCAATGAAAGCATGCTCACGATCACCGTGGGCGGATTGGTTCAGGTTCATGAAATCCATATCGATCTCGGTATCGACAATGGTACGGTTGAACTGGGTATGGAGGTGACAATACGGTTTCTGCAGCAAATCAAGGCCGCGGATCCACATTTTTGAGGGAGAGAACGTATGCATCCAGGTAATCAAGCCGGCGCATGTGTCATCATAGTTGGCATCCTTAACACACTGCTCGATTTCCTCAGAAGTTTTTACCGTTGCCTTGTATACCAGCTTGCAGGGAAGCAATCCACTTGCGTTCATGCGCTGGACCATCAGTTTGGCATGGTCTGCCACCTGATCGAGAGTTTCCTTTCCATAGAGAAATTGCGATCCTACCACAAACCAAAAATCGTACGCTGCCAACGGCTGTCTTTGCATGATATCCTCCACCATCGATGAGGGTAAACCTCTTGAAAATTGACTGCGTTTACGTTAACGCAACCATACTAATATCTTCACTCGTACTGGACTTTCTGTCAAGAGTTGAATAAAAATATTGCTATGCATTGCGTCAAGCCATGTTTTCATCGCATAGACAAAAATACTTTCTATGGTATACTTGCGTTATCGATAAACAAACACATTCGGGCAACCGGAAAGGATAAAACAAACGAATGACAATATCGGAGATTGCAAAGCTGGCGCATGTTTCAATCGGGACAGTAGACCGGGTGCTGCACAAGCGGGGCCGGGTTGCGCCCGAAACGGTGAAGAAAGTCATGAGTATTGTGCAAGACTATGGTTACCAGCCGAATACCTACGCACGCAATCTCAAGCTGAGCAAGGATTTTACCATCGGGGTGCTCCTTCCCCTGCTCCACTCCGAATTCGGATATTGGAGTCTCATCTATGAAGGAATTCTGAAAGCAGCCAAGGAGTTGCACACCCTGGCTGTACGCATCGACATGATGGAGTTCGACCGCATGGTCCCCGGTTCCCTGCTTGAAAAGGGGAAGGCTCTGCTCACACACAAGGTCGACGCTCTCTTGCTTGCCCCTGTCGTTCCTGCCGATGCGCAAAAGCTACTCAGTGCAAAGGACATCCCTTTCTATGCGTTCATCGACTCTCCTCTACCCAATACAAACCCGGTCTCCTGTGTTGTGCAGAATCCCTTCCGGGGAGGTTTTCTCGCAGGAAGGATGATGCATCTGCTCACACAGAAAAGCGGTACGCTGCTGACCATTCAGACCCACCGCGCTGCATACAACTCAATCGAGCGCGCACGTGGCTTTACTGAATACTTTGCAAACAAACCAGAGTTCCCTGTTTTTGAGATGGAGGCTCCCCTGACACAGAACATGGACAAGGAGCTTGATGCATTCTATCGGAAACACGGTGATGTGTGCGGCATATTCGTGGTCAATGACGCCATTCATAGGATAGCACAAAGCGTCCTGCTTCTGGGTCGCAAGAGCCAGACAACCATGATCGGGTATGACTTGATCGAACACAACCGCAGGGCGATGATTGCAGGGTCGGTCGACTGCCTGATCAGTCAGAGGCCGGAGTTTCAAGGGTACACGGCAATCTATCAGTTGTATCGAAAGGGACTGCTTGATCAGGATCCGGAAGAGACCATCTGTGTTCCCATCGATATCATCCTGCCCGAGAATCTCATCGACGAGAAAGGCTGGTGTCCGACCCTGTAACCCCAACAGCAAGTGCCGTCGGTCAACGCTTCATCCCGCCAAGTTCTTGAAGTTTTCTGACGATTTGCTGATCGCTGGGTGCAAACTCATACTTGCCCAGTTCCTCAAGTGTCACCCAGCGATACTCGGTGTGTACCTTGAAAGGCAGGTTTTCAACAGCATCGGCATACACACGATACGCCTTCAGGTGATACAACGTCTCCTTGTTGGTGAAGTCGTGGCTGTGGACCAGCTGACCAACTTCCACTTCAAGGCCAAGCTCTTCAGCAAACTCACGCTTGAGTGTCTCTTGTTCGCTTTCCCCATAGCGATTCTTTCCTCCGGGAAATTCCCAAAGTCCTCCGATGGAGCCTGTATCCTCGCGTTTGGCGATGAAATAGGCATCGTTTCGCATCAGTATTCCTGCGGTGGTAATTCGTTCCTGCATCTCTGTCTCCTACAGCAAAACCAATTGGGGTGCAATGAAGTGGATGATTGCAACAGCCATGGTTAAAAAGCCGACATTGCGCTTGTTTCGTTCCATATAGAGCCCTGTTGCATCCAGTACCGTCTGCTGCTCTTCCTGCTTCACCCCGATGCCCCGCAGCGCTTGATAGAGATACCAGAGCGTGAGAGAGAACACATTGAGCATCGGAACCAGGTCACCAAGCAGCATCGGACCTGGATCCATCGGGAACAGGGCTGATGCAATCGTCAGCAGAAGCCCGCTGAGAACAAGTATCCTTCGTACCACCCTGTGGGTGCGGAAGGCGTATCGCAAGGAGAGCAAAAGAGGAAATGACAGACCATACGAGTCCGAAAGCAGGAAAGCCGAGCCCAGCAAGAGATAGGCGATGGAAAGCAGATACAGCTGAATCAAAGCTCGGCCTCCTGGACTGCCCTGCCAAGGAAGGCAAGCAATGTTTCACTATCGTAGTATCCATACGCACGCTTTGCAAGACGGCCCGTCTGCTGGTGAATCAACGCTCCCTCCAAAGCTGCAAGCCACCCATCCTGATATTTTGCAAAAAGCGAGGCAATGATTCCCGACAGGACATCACCGCTGCCGGCAACGCCGAGCGATGGATTGTTGCCCTCGATGACCACCACGTTTCCTGCTTCATCGACAATATGCACCAAGGAGCTCTTCACAACGAGCGTCGCCTTGAGTTCGGCAGCTGCCTTCTGAATGGATGCAAAGAAAGCGTTAGGGGTCTTTCTGTCGTAGTCATCGCCAAAAAGGCTTGCGAGCAAGCAAGCGAGCTCTCCGAGATGAGGGGTGAGAACAAGCGGTCCGTGTTCCGGCCTCCGTCCGCGGGCGAGCAAGGAAGCGTAGGCCCGAATCCCATCAGCATCGAGGACCATGCTCTGTCCGGTTGCAAAGAGCTTTTCGAGCAGCGGTTCCCTCCCTGACCCCCACCCCGGCCCCACCAGCAAAGCCCCATACGGGGGAATCGGCTGTCCTTCATAGACTTTTACCATCACCGAAGGGGCTTCAGAGGCGGCCAGGGTATAGACTTGCGCGTCGCAATACAGGCTTACCAGCCCGGCACGGGCTGCAAAACACGCCTTGGCCGAAAGTCTTGCCGCTCCGCTATAGGCAACGCTTCCGCCGAATATTGCAACATGGGAACGGCTGTTCTTGTACTCATCGATTGCGAGCTTGGGCAGATGTGCCTTCCTCTCACAGAGCAGTGCCGCACTTGGCACCTGCTGAAGCAAAAACGGGGGGAAGGATGGATTGACGCAGAACAAGCTCCCGCATCGAGAGCGGGTGGAAGGATGAAACATGCTGCGCTTGAGCAACCCCATCGTAACAGTCATGTCGGCTTGGATGCAAATCGCATCAGAAGGGACCTCATCGCCCAGGCCCGAGGGAACGTCGACAGCCAGAATTCGTGCTTTGCTCTGATTGGCAGCATCAACCAAGGAAGCGGCAATGCCGTTGAGGGGACCCTTCAAGCCAGTGCCCATCAAGCCGTCGACAATCCAGTCGGCGTGCTGCAACTCAGAAAATAGGCGGGTGAATTCAGTATTTTCGGCCTGCAAAGAGACAAGAGCGTATGCTTGGGCAACAAGACGGTGCCGTGCACAGGACTCGGAAATCCGCGTACCCGTATATATTAGAACCTGGTTGGCAAACCCATCCTGCAATGCATACCGGCTGACAACCAATGCATCTCCGCCATTATTGCCGCCGCCGCACAAGAATACCAGACGGTCATCCTTGGAAAGACTGGGTTTCCATAGTTGATAGATCTGCAGACCTGCGCTCTCCATGAGACAGAGAGGTGGGAGATGAGCCACATCTTGGGCATTCTCATCCAGTGTTGCAATATCGGAGGCAAGTGCAAGAGGTTTCATATCCATACTGTACATGAGGGGCAAGATGCGGTCAACATTTCCTATCTTGACACGTTTGGGGCATCCCGTTAGGCTGGACATGTCCTGGGGTGGCGTAACAGCCTGAGATTACACCCGTTAACCTGATCTGGATAATACCAGCGGAGGGAGACAGTCACTTCTCAATCACACCTATCCCCATGGCAGACTATTCAATATGGAGGTGCTTATGAACAAGCATCGGTACGTATGTGTTTTGGTTGCCATCCTTACACTCTCGTTCTCAGTATTTGCACAACCGGCCAAGGAATCGAAAGAGCTGGTTGTGTATGCCTATGATGCGTTCTGCGGAGACTGGGGCCCCGGTCCTGCAATCGTCGAGGAGTTTGAGAAGCAGTACGGCGTCAAGGTAAACCTGGTAAGTGCGGGAGACGCTGTGGAAATGATGACCAAAGTCATCAGCGAAGCGGGCAACCCTTGGGCCGACGTTGTAATCGGCATAACCGACGACATGGCCCAGAAGATGTATGATGCAAACCTGCTTCAGCGATATGAGAGTCCGGTCCTCTCGGACATCCCCTCATTTCTGCACTTCGATCCCTTGTATCGGCTCCTGCCGTTCGATTACGGCAATTTTGCCTTCGTCGTCGATACCGAACGGATGAAGGCACAGGACATCCCGACCTCTCTTGCTTCGCTGGTCGATCCCAAGTACAAGAACAAGGTGATTCTCATCGACCCCCGAACCTCGTCGGTCGGGCTTGGCTTGCTGCTGTGGACCATCGAGGTATTTGGAGAGGACGGATATCTGTCATGGTGGGAGGCTATGAAGGAGAATGCCCTGACCATCACCGACGGTTGGTCCAGTGCATACGGGCTCTTCACTGAGGGAGAGGCTCCATTGGTGCTCAGCTACTCCACCAGCCCGGTCTACCATGTAACGTACGAAGAAACCACACGGTATCAGACGGCAATCTTTTGTGAGGGTCATAGTACCACCATCGAAGGTGTAGGGATCCTGGCATCGAGCAACCAGAAGGCGAATGCACAAAAGTTTGTTGATTATCTGCTTACCGAAGCTCAGCTTACCATAGCCTTGGCCAACTCCATGTATCCGGTAAACAGCAAGACCGAGCTTCCCGCTGCCTTCGACTATGCTCCAAAACCCAAAAAGAGCCTCTCGATGGAGACTGAAATACTTGCAAAAAACCTCGATAGATGGCTTACTGAATGGACACAGGTAATGAGTAGATGAGAGATGACAAGAATATGCAGTACAAGCGATTCTATCGCGTGATGCCGTTGCCCTCGACAATGGTTTTGCTGCTGTTGTTCTTCGTCCCCCTCTTTTTCACCCTCTCTTCGGCATTCGTCACCGAGCAAGGATTCACATTCTCGCGTATTGCAGGGGTCTTTACCGACCCCTATACGCAGAGAATCATGCTGTTCACCTTGTTGCAGGCAACCTTGTCGACACTTGCATCCCTGCTCGTCGCCCTCCCAGGAGCCTATTTGATCGCCACCTACTCCTTCAGGGGTAAACGTCTCATCCTTGCACTCAGCGCCATTCCGTTCGTGATCCCATCCATCTTGGTGGTGCTTGGATTTGTCATTTTCTTTGGCAACAATGGGTTTCTCAATCGAATCCTGATGACACTCTTCAAACTTGAAGAGCCTCCGCTTTCGATTCTCTACTCATTTCCCGCCATTATCCTTGCCCATACGTTCTACAACTTTCCCATCATCATGAGCTTGGTCTCCTCGTACTGGGAGCATATGGATGGCAACTGCGAAACGGCATCCTATACCCTGGGCGCCACCAAGGCCAAGACGTTCTTTTCCATCACCCTGCCTCGTCTGCTTCCCGCCATCATCAGTGCAGCTTCCTTGGTATTTCTTTTTTGTTTCAACAGTTTTGCAATCATCCTGGTCCTCGGAGGCGGTCCCCGGTATACCACCATGGAGGTGGAAATCTACCGGCAGGCCCGTATGCTGGGACAAACCGGCTCTGCAGCTGCCTTGTCGCTCTTCTCCATTCTTGTCACCAGCATCCTCCTCTTATGGTACAACAGGACGCAAAAGAGGCTTGCACTCAGTGAGACGTATAGAAACAGCAATCGCTTGATCGAGAAGAAACCGGCAACGCTGCCAGGAAAACTGCTTGCATTATTCTATACTATCGTTTCTTCCCTGTTCATCCTCGGGCCCATTGCATCGGTGGTTGTCCGTTCATTCATGGCTTCATCCTCCCGCTCGGGTGCCGAGGCATTCAGCCTGAAATGGTATCGGCAGCTGCTTTCACTCGAGCGCGCGACAGGACATATGAATTCTGCTCTCCAAGCGTTATCAAACAGCTTGGTCATTGCCGCCCTGGTAGCCCTTTGTACCGTTCCGCTTGCCCTCACACTCTGTGTCGCCATCCGAAAAAAGGAGAAGGGATCGCTGTTGGAGCTCTTGGGCATGATGCCGATGACCGTCAGCTCGGTGATCATTGGCCTGGGGTATTACCTGATCAGTGCAAGAGTCCGCGGCGGATTATTGACTAGTTATAGTTTGGTGGTCCTTGCACACATGGTTATAGCCATACCCTTTGTACTCAGAACCATTCTTCCAGAGTATCGAAAGATTCCCAATTCCTACATTCATAGCTCATTGACGTTGGGTGCCGGACCCTTGAGGACATTCCTGCAAATCGAGCTGCCCCTGCTCAGGGGTGCCATGCTCACTGGAGCCATTTTTGCCTTTGCCTTGAGCATGGGTGAGTTCAATGCAACGTTGACCTTGGCCAACAGTTCAATCGTGACGCTTCCCATCGTCATGTATCGTCTCATTGGGTCCTACAACTTCCAAGGGGCTTGCGCCTTGGGAACCATTTTAATCGCCGTCTGTACTCTTGTGTTCATCGTCAGTGAATTGGCAAAAGGAGGCAAATATGACCGATGACGGTCTTTCCTGTTCCCTCAAAGCTTCCTATCAGGATTTCAACCTGGATGTCTCTTTCTCCGTCAAAATCGGAGAGTTGGCGTGCATCATCGGTCCGTCGGGGTGTGGAAAGTCCACCACATTGCAGTTGATAGCAGGCTTGCTACCGTTGAACGAAGGGAAACTGGTTCTCAATGGCAGGGATATCTCACATACCAGCGTACATGAACGGCAGATAGCCATGGTATTCCAAGACTATGCCTTGTTTCCCCATATGAGCGTGGAGCAGAATATCGCCTATCCGCTGAAAATCAGAAAGGTCGGTCGGGAAAAACGCAAGGAGAGAATTGCCCGGTTGCTCTCCATGGTCGCCTTGGAAGGGTATCAGAAGCGCAAGAGCCAGCAGCTCAGCGGCGGTGAGCGCCAACGTGTTGCCTTGGCCAGGGCTCTTGCTTCAGATCCCAAACTGCTGCTGTTGGATGAACCTCTTTCGGCATTGGATGCAAAACTGAGAAAACACCTACGGGAAGAAATCCGGAGGATCCATGACGAGACAGGAATCACCACTCTGTATGTCACCCATGACCAAGAAGAAGCACTATCGCTTGCCGACCGCATTATTGTCATGCATGAGGGAAGGGTTATGCAGGAAGGGACAGGTGAACAGATTTACAACGAACCGGCGAATCTTTTTGTTGCGACGTTCATGGGTGAGGGGAACGCCCTCCCTTACAGCATTATTCCCAAAACGCTGGTGAATCCCGGGGGAACCGAACCCTTTGTCTTCAAGCCCAAGGAGGGCAAGCACACCATCTTCTTCCGCCCCGAAGAGGTCTTGGTCCAAGACAACAAGAACCTGCCTCTTGCAGAGTACTTGGTACATCTCCAGTTCAAACAGGCTGAAGTGTTGAGCTGTGAGTTCCAAGGAGATCACTACCGACTTGTCTGCAGTTGGGAAGGATATCCCATCATCAGTCACTGTTCTCATCGACCTCAGTCAAGAAATGTTACCTTGGGAGTAAGAGTCAAGCATATTCGTGAGTATGTTGATGGACAATCGGTAACAAAGCCGTTGCTTCCCCCGGTCGGGGAATAGAAACAAAGTTATTTTTTTGTATACTGGGCATATGAGAAGACGCTACCTTTTGATTCTCCTCCTTGTTGCAGCAGTCTTCCCCTTGTCAGCTCAGACCACAGGGTACTATCATTCGGCCACCGCCACAGCTTTTGAGTATCTGGGAATCTCCCATTTTGCGGATGAGATCCCAGCCCGTTCCTCTTTTGCCGGTAGTACCTCACTTGGCTTATTCGGGTACCAGGGAAACCGATGGGACGGTTCGTTGGAGCTACAAATTCAATCGGTGAGCCGCTCGCTTCCCTACGGGCTCTACCGCAGCAGAGGGTTTACTTCCATTGGATTCGGCCTAAGGTCCAGTTGCATGCTAAACGATTCTTTCTCCCTGTATGGCCAGCTGGGCACAGAGGTAAACTTCTACAGCCAGATCAAAGAGGCATTTGCATCCTTCTCACTCCAGGTAGGAGGACAGTTGCTCATTCTGGAAAACCCCACCTATCAACTCTTTCTAGCTTTCCCGCTCTCCATTCACCTGAGAAAGGAGATTACCGCCATCCAAGTGGGAGTAGGATTGCGATACCACCTGTTCCCGTATCATCAAGGGGGAAGCCAATGAGAAGAATCATCCCCCTCCTATTCAGCATAGTACTCATTCTCAGTTCCTGTGAGCTGTTCTATGATGAGCCGGTGGCGGGGGATGTGTATGCTATTTTGGTGGGATTGGATTATCAGAACAATACAAGCCAAGATAATCTCCAAGGGACGCTCAATGATGCCGATGAACTCCATATCGTGCTTGATAGCCTGGCAGAACAAACGGATTCCGACTATTTTGGGTACAGGTTCAGACAAGAAGGGTTATCGTATACATCAGAAGTAAATTATCTCATTGGAACAACAACAGTGAATGCATATCCCTCAATTACAAATATCGAAAAAGCTATAGAGGCTTTAGCATATGTAACAGACGAAAACGATCTCATTCTTTTTGCCTATTCGGGACATGGCGGAGAGGACGGAAGTATAGCACTGGCAAA
>NZ_DJGW01000035.1:5800-5988 GCF_002432845.1 Sphaerochaeta sp. UBA5836 | reverse complement strand
CAAGCTTGCACCCTTGAAGGAGTTCCGCAATAGCGCGGGAGTGTACCTGCCGTTACCTCAGATATGAGGGGGAAAAAAACGAACAGGACATTCGGTAGGTCATTCATGACATAAGTCAATCGCCTAACCGTTCGGACTACTACACTATATCAGCAATTGCATGTTCTGTTAAGCCTTTTTTCAAAAAA
>NZ_DJGW01000035.1:0-5772 GCF_002432845.1 Sphaerochaeta sp. UBA5836 | reverse complement strand
ACCATTGAGACCGTGGAAGTGACCGTCATGGTACCGGCAGGAATCTCTGTAGCCATGTCATAGGCTGCTTCACTGGCCATAGCCATCTTCAGCCGGGTATTGTAGGGGTTTGATGCAGTTGAATACTCGCTGATCGTGATGGGTCTTCCGACCTGCATCCGAGCCTCTTTTGCATAGAGTTCGGCCTTCGACAGAGCCTTTTGGACAGCCTGCTGTCGAGCTTCCTCCAAACCTATTGATTTATCTTCCTTGTCCAACATGACCGAGTTCAAGTAGATGCCGCTCACATCTCCAAGCTGGTCGATCAAGGTCCCCAGGTTTTCCAGTTTGCGCAGAGTTACCGAAAGCGTCTGGCTGGCGATCTGACCCTCCAAATACTGCTTTCCCTCAATCCACTGGTAACTGGGCCTGAGATTCAGCATGGTAGTCTTTATATCCTTCTCTTCAATTCCATTGGCTCTCATGACAGATAGCAACCGGGCCATTTTTTCATTGGCAAACGCTTGGGCTTCACTGGTGGTTTTTCCCAACTCGCTGACCTGGATGGAGAAGGATGCGATATCGGGAACAAGGGTTACTTCCCCGGTTGCCGACACCTCGATGGTCCGCACCAAATCCTTGTTGGACATGCACGAGCTGAAAAGCAGGGCGATTGCAACCAGAAGACCGATTACCGCGAAGTGTTTCTGTTTCATTGTCTCTCCTTACTGTTGGATGGTGACCAACTCAGGTCGTTTCTTTGCTTCTCGCAGGAAATATCCCAAGGCGATCATCATGATCCCATTGTCATAGATTCCCGTACCCATCCGGTCGATGACAGTCTGCACCGGGATGGAGAGTACCTCGAGCTGCTCATTCGGGTCGAGCTCCTGACCGCTGGTATGCTTCACATCCTCGACCAAATAGAAATAGGACCTATTGTTCATGAAAGCGGAATTCGGACTCACATTTCCCAGTGCAGTCACCCTCTGTCCTACCAGGCCCGTCTCTTCCTTCAGCTCCCTGAGGCCTGCATCCATGGGGTCCTCGTCCTTTTCCACGACCCCGGCCGGGAACTCCCGGGTGACGGTTGCCGAGCCATGGCGGAACTGATCCACCATGACAAACATCGGTACGCCCTCCTCGTTACGGAACCAAGGAATAATCGTTACCCATTTCGGGCAGTCAACCTCGATAAAGGTGGAACTGCGCCCATCACTGCTGGTGCGTTGTACCGTACAAATATCAAAGATCGGACCTTTGAAGACCCGTTCACGCTTGCCTGACTTCCACAGTAAATGAGTATTGGACTTTCCCTCATCATGGGTAAACGGATCAAACATGGCTCACACTCCTTTTCTTGACGGACAGTTGCTGCTACAGCTCGAGCAGGCCGAAGGGGCGCAGGAAGCGGTTCCTGCGAACTCAGTACTGCGGTGCGAAGAAACTGCAGTCCCGCTATTGATCAGAAGGGCGATATCCCTGATTGCCTTGGCCGAAACGCTCTCGGGTTGCAGGCTCAAGTAGCTCTTTCCCGCATCCTCTGCTTCCATGAGAGGAACCTCCAGGGGAACCCTGCCCAAGAATGGAACGTTCATCTGATCGGCCATCTTCCTGCCGCCGCCGATGCCGAAAATCGGAATCTCGGTGTTGCAGCCCGGGCAGATCAAACCGCTCATGTTCTCAACCACACCCAAAATGGCGACACCCATCTTGCGCGAGAAATTCACACTGCGCCGCGCATCGAGAATGGCCACTTGCTGAGGCGTGGTAACAATGATGGTGCCGGTCAACTCAGGTATGGTCTGGCAGACGGTAAGTTGCTCATCTCCGGTTCCCGGAGGAGAGTCGATGAGCAGGTAATCCAGCTCGCCCCAGTCGGCCTGGGCAAGGAACTGACGGATTGCAGCAATTTTCATCGGACCACGCCAGACAATGGGACTGTCCGGTTCACTGATGGCAAAGGCCAGGCTCATGACCTTCAAACCCGGACGAGCCTCTACAGGATAAAAAGTCTCCCCTCCGTCTTCAGTGGTGAGAATTCCTGCTTCGCAACCCAGCATTTTTGCCACGTTCGGCCCATGCAGGTCGGTATCGAGGATGCCCACGGTACAGCCGCTGTCGACCAAGGCATTGGCAAGATTTACCGTTACCGTGGTCTTGCCGACTCCGCCCTTTCCACTCATGATCAAAATCTTCCGCCCTATTTTATCCAGATGATTTCTGATTGCCTTGTCCTCGGCAATCCTCTGTGCAAAATCCACACCTTCAGACATTCCTTATTCGTTCTCCTTCGGCAATCCAGCCCTCTGTACCTTACGATAAACCGCCAAAACAGACAAGAGAACTCCTTGGCAGGCTGGCCGCTTGCAAGCCCACCCGGCTTTGCACAAGCAAGCAAAAATGTAAGAAAATCGATAGTCCCTCCATATGTATGACAGAACAACTACTTTCACAGACTAGAAAAATTCCTGGAGCCGACTGAAAAACTCTTCGTGTAAATTGTATATTATTGCAATTGTGTTCCAAGTTTTTCAGAATTAACCTAATCATTTATCCTACCTTTACTTGAAACACCACCTCTGATTCCGATATACTCAGGACTAGTGCGTTTCTCGTAGTCCTTGACTACGGTCACTATAAACCTTTTTAGGAGTTCGTATGGTATTCTTAGCGCAACTACCGAAAGAGCAGCTAATCGCCCAGCTCGAGAATGGGGTAATCCTCATGGTTCTGGGTATCGCTACGGTGTTTGTGTTTCTTACGTTGCTGGTTTTTCTTACCAAAGGCATGAGCGCCATTGCAAGAAAGATAGCACCTGCAAAGAAACCGACAGTCGTTGTGAGCAGTCCCTCTGCCGCCACCATTTCTGCAAGCCCTGCCAGTGAGGCGGACATTGCAGCCGCCATCGTGGCCGCATTCGCCAAGTCGAAAGAATAAGTAACACCCGGAGGACAATTCCAAATGAAAAAACAAGTCAAGTTCATGTGCACCGCGTTCCGTGACGGCTTCCAGTCTGTCTATGGCGCACGCGTATTCACCAAGGATTTCATGCCCGCAGTAGCTGCAGCCCGCGAGGCTGGCATCTCCCACTTCGAAGCCGGCGGCGGTGCCCGTTTCCAGTCACCGTACTTCTACTCAAATGAAGACGCCTTCGAAATGATGGACGAGTTCCGCAAAGTAGCCGGAGCCGATGCAGACCTGCAGACTCTGTCGCGCGGTGTCAACGTCGTTGGACTTGACTCCTACCCCAGGGACATCATCGACCTCCACGCCAAGCTCTTCAAAAAGCACGGCATTTCCACCATCCGCAACTTTGATGCCTTAAACGATGTCAACAACCTCATCGACAGCGGCCGATCCATCGTCAATGCCGGACTGAGACACGAAGTGGTTGTTACCATGATGAGCCTTCCCCCGGGAAGCACCGGCGCACACGACCCCGACTTCTATGAAGCAACCCTCAAGCAGATTCTTGATGCCGGCATCGAATTCCAGTCCGTCTGTTTCAAGGATGCCAGCGGCACCTCCACTCCTGCGTACGTCTACGAAACCATCAAGCGCGCCCGCAAGATGCTGGGCAAGGACATGAACATTGTATTCCACAGCCATGATACCGCCGGAGTTTGCATCCAGCAGTACATGAGCGCCCTCCAAGCAGGTGCCGACCAGGTCGACCTGTCCATGATGCCTGTTTCCGGCGGCACCTGCCAGCCCGACATCATCACCATGTGGCATGCCCTGCGCAACACCGACTTCGATCTTGGCATCGATATCAAGAAGATCCGTGAAGCCGAGGCTGTATTCCAGGATTGCATGAAAGACTACATCATCCCCCCCGAAGCCATGACCGTCACTCCCGAAATCGTCTTCTCCCCGCTTCCCGGCGGCGCACTTACTGCAAACACCCAGATGCTGAGGGACAACAACCTGATGGACAAGTACCCTGCCATCGTTGAAGCCATGGCTGAAACGGTTGCAAAGGGCGGTTACGGAACCTCCGTTACCCCTGTTTCCCAGTTCTACTTCCAGCAGGCTTTCAACAACGTCATGTTCGGACCTTGGAAGAAGATTGCAGAAGGCTATGGAAAGATGGTGCTCGGCTATTTCGGCAAGACCCCCGTCGCTCCCGATCCACAAGTTGTGAAGGCTTGCTCCGAAGCCATGGGCCTGAAGCCCACCACCGAGAAAGTAGTGGACATCAACGAGAAGGATCCCAAGAAGGGCGTTGCCGCTGCAAAGGCCATGCTTGAGAAGGAAGGCCTGCCCATCACCGACGAGAATATTTTCATCGCAGCTTCCTGCAAGGAGAAGGGAATCCTCTTCCTCACCGGCAAGTCACAGGTGAACGGCATGTACAAGATCAACCGCGAAGAGGAAGCCGCCAAGAAGAAGGGCGAGTATACCGTAACGGTCAACGGCAAGGCATACGGCGTCAAGCTCGGCAAGGACAATGCCACCGTCAATGGGGTGAGTTATCCGTTGAACGTCGGCTTCGGCATCGATGAGAAAGCCATCGAGGCTTCCAAGGCCGTTGCATCCGATGCTCCCGCAGCTGCTGCAGCCCCCTCACACGAAGCAATCACAGTCAAGGCTCCGATGCCCGGCTTGATCCTCCGCATTGAGGTGAAGGAAGGACAGAAGGTTTCCAAGAATCAGGTCGTGATGATCATGGAAGCCATGAAGATGGAGAATGAAATTTTCGCACCGTGCGATGGTGTGGTAACCAAGATTTCTGTAAGCCAAGGCCAGCAGATGCAGAGCGACGACGAATTGCTCGTGATCGCTTAAAGGAGACTCTGAGATGATTGGTTCTGCGTTTAATCAGCTCTGGCAGTCCACCGGACTGTACGGATTCATGGGGATGGTGGAAGGCTTCGGTGTCGGCAACCTTGTCATGATACTGGTCGGCTTCATCCTCCTCTATCTTGCCATCAAGAAGGGCTTCGAGCCCCTCTTGCTCGTACCGATCGGGTTCGGTTGTATCCTCTCGAACATCCCCATGGGGTTCATCGCCAGCGTCGACCCCGCAACCGGGGCTGCCGGCTTCATCAAGCTGCTCTTCGACATGGGTATCGACACCGGTCTCTTCCCGATTTTGATCTTCATGGGTGTTGGAGCAATGACCGACTTCGGTCCGCTCATAGCAAACCCCAAGACCCTGCTCCTCGGAGCAGCCGCCCAGGCTGGTATTTTCGTTGCCTTGCTTGGTGCTTTGGCTTTGAGTTTCATCCCCGGTATCAATTTCGACCTGTTTGCTGCCGCTTCCATCGGCATCATCGGTGGTGCCGACGGTCCTACGGCCATCTATGTAACCAGCCGACTGGCCCCGGACTTGCTGGGACCCATTGCGGTAGCTGCGTACAGCTACATGGCCCTGGTTCCCATCATCCAGCCCCCGATCATGCGCGCTCTCACCACCAAGGAAGAACGCAAGATCAAGATGCAGCAGCTCAGACCGGTATCCAAGCTTGAAAAGATTCTTTTTCCGCTTACTGTTCTGACCACCTGCGCCATCCTGCTTCCCTCCGCCACCCCGCTCATCGGCTCGCTGATGTTCGGCAACCTGGCCAAGGAGTGTGGTGTAGTAAACCGTCTTTCCGATACCATGCAGAACGCCCTGATGAACATCGTAACGATTTTCCTCGGTCTTTCTGTCGGTTCGAAGATGGAAGCTTCTCACTTCCTCAACCTCAATACGCTTGGAATCCTGGTCCTCGGCATGGTGGCTTTCGGCATCGGCACTGGAGCCGGCGTGCTGATCGCCAAACTGATGAACAAGCTCGACCCCAA
>NZ_DJGW01000109.1:11776-12227 GCF_002432845.1 Sphaerochaeta sp. UBA5836 | reverse complement strand
AAAAAAGGATGCACATCTTGCTTCAGTTTTTGGCGTTCTTGCCCAACGAGTAACTGAAATAGAGCATGGCCAGGGCATCCTGTATGTCGAACTTCTCAATATCCATCTCCCGCGAGTGCAACAGTCCCTTTTTCAGGTTGTCGAAGCAGGGATCGAAGCCAAGGTCGCTGTTGTCCAGGATTCCCAGGCAGAAGTCCCTGAGAGCCACCCAGTCCTGATTCTTGAAATACGCAAGCACCTCATGGTAATACAGGTCGATCTGGGTGAGGTCCCGGGCCTCGGTGAGGAACGGGGAGAGGAAATCCTTGGGAATGCCCAGGTTCATCTGTTCATAGAGCTGGGCAAGGCGCGGAGAACCAAACTTCAAAAAGCTTGCAATGACCGCGTACCGGGTTTGGCGGAAGGTGGCGCTCCGTCCTTGGTCGATGGATATGAAAAACTCCTGGTAGAA
>NZ_DJGW01000109.1:1366-11738 GCF_002432845.1 Sphaerochaeta sp. UBA5836 | reverse complement strand
TCGATGTGTTTTGCCGAGTGGCTGAGCTCATTGACCAAATTCAGGTACTCGGTGCTCTCGGTGATTCTTGCAAGGCTCTTGCTGGCCATCGACCGCACCGACGACCATCGACCGTGAAGCATCAACTGTACGAGCGCATCCTTTGCCTTCTCCTCCTTGCGGTAGGAGCCGAGGGCGGCGATGGCGTCAAGCTGAACATAGGAGTCGTCGTCTCTTGCCACCTTGATCAAATCATCCAACAGCGATTTCCTGGGCCGGTCGGCAAGGGTGCGCACCGCCTCCAATTTATCAGGCGAGAACGGGCTGGCCAGGATCTGGCGCAGCTCGCTGGTGGCAAGGTTGTTGAAGTTCTCCCCAAGGCTGAGCATCAAAAACCGGCGCTTTGCCGGGTCGCTGGTGTGCTCAAGCTTCTCGATCATGGAGACAGCCCGGATGCCGTGCATCGAAAATATTACTTGCGCAGCCTCCTGGGAGGAGTAGGCACCCACTTCCTGCAGTCTGCTTGCCACCAAGGCTTCGATCATGGTCAGGGCGATGGCAAAGAGAAAGACCAGGGTGTAGCCGTTGCCTGCGGCCTTTCCATCGAAGACAAACAGGTTTCGGGCGATTTCGCCTTTATCGGCCAAAAAACCGCTGAAGATTCCTACAAAGAAAGCGATGATGGCAATGACAAAGTTGACCATCGAGTTGAATGCAACCGTTTCATCATCCGGCATGACCTGGGCGACCAAGCGGAAGGTCAGAAGGCTGATCAATGCAACAAAGAAGTTGGTGAAAAAACCCAGGACGAAGAACCAGATGGGATTGACGTTCTTGGTGATCAGCACCCAGGCCATGAAAAAGAAGAGCGAGAAGAGGCTTGAGAAAAACACCAGCGGGCGCGATCCGAGCCTGTCGGAAAACTGCTTGCTGACATAGCTGGCTGCCATGACCGACACGCCGAGGACCACCGAGTATACCACGACCAACGAGTTGGAAAGCCCCAGCTCAATGCGCAGAAACGGTGTAGTGAGGCCGAAAATTACGGCGACTGCCGTTGAAAGCCAGCGCAGGATCAGGCGACGGCGGAACATTTGCTGGGCCATTGCCTCCTTGAAGAGGACCATGACCGTCCTGCCCTTCTTGAAAACAATCGTGCTGCGTGATGGAATAAGGGACATTTCCCGGCTAGCAAAGAAGTTAACAAACACTCCCACCATCTGCAGTCCAATCAGGCCGGCCAGACCGCCGAAACGCTGGACGCCCAACACCAGGGCGGTGAGGCAGCGCACCACAATCGATGAGCTCTGGTAGGCGGCATTGACGTTGGCCACGACCTTGCCCCGGTTGGAGACACTGCTGATGTTCTTCAGCGTCGAGTCGTTCAGTGCGATGCCGATCATGCGGAAGACATTGAACAGCGTATAGACCACCAGCAACAACAGGACTGCAAGGTCGCCGGAAACCGCATACAGGCCCAGGTAGCCCAGACACACCACGCCGCGCAACAACCAAACCAAGGATTGCACCTTGATCTGGTTGCGGCCGTGGAACATTTGAGGAACAAAAGGAAGGATGATGCCGGCTATATAGCTGGCTGACGAGATATAGCCCAAGGCTATGTTACCGGCACCGAAGTAGATAGCCAAGAGATACACGATGGTATCACCGAGCAGGCTGTAGGCGACACCGTTGTACAGCTCCTGGCGGTACATATGCTTCCTGCCGACTCGTTTCTCTGCCTCGCTGAGGTATTTTGTCTTGCCCATGGCCAGTTACAGCTCACTCCTGGAAGAGACAATCCTGCTCACCAACCCATAGGTCTTGGCCTCTTCGGCCGAGAGCCAGTGGTCGCGTTCGGTGTCCAATCTGACTTCTTCGGCACTCTTGCCGGTTTCTGCAGCGATCAGGGCGTCGAGCTTGAGACGCAGCTTCTCCAGATGCAGTGCATGAATCTCAATATCGGTTGCTACACCGCGCATCCCACTCATCGGTTGATGGATCAGGTAGGTGGAGTTGGGAAGTGCGATGCGTCGCTCGGCGGGGACGGCCAACAGCACCAAGGAGGCGGCGCTGGCAACCAGGCCCATGCCGATCATGGTCACGGGTACGCTAATGAAACGGGCCATGTCGTAGATGGCATAGCCGGCATCGACATCGCCGCCGGGGCTGTTGATGAAAATCTTGATCGGTTCGTTGCTCTCGCCTTCGAGTACCAAGAGCTGCTTGATCACAGCCTCTGCACTTTCCTTGTTGATCTCCCCGGAAAGGAGGATGCTTCTGGTCTTCAAGAGCTTCTCTTGCATCTGCGGATCCTGCACGGCAGGCTTCTTCTCTTCTTCTTGTTGCGGCATGGGACGCCCCTTGTGTATGGTTTAGGACAAAAGTCAACCCAAGTATACGGGATAAGGGCGGCCTTGAAAAGGGAGATGGCTTTGAGATGCATAGGCAAAACCCGACCGTTCATCACAAAGTATCATAGCCTCGGCATGACAATAGCGATTCAGGATTGCTTACGCAATGGATTTTAAGGCACAACTGGGCGGTTAAAAGAACGCGCCAGTCATACACATATCCCCTATTGTCAATTCGAATACCATTTTCTATACATTTTGTACCTTTTTCAGGTTTAAACATGTCTATACCTGCATCGAATTATTTCTCAAGCCAATGCTGGTTATACAAACTCCCAGGACCCATACCGCTTGCCCTGCTTTCGAAAGAGCACATCGGCACCAACCAAGCCAGATTCTATAGCAAAGAAGCAGGCTTGCTTCCTTCCTTCGCTTCAGAGGCTTTGATGAGTCTCTATACATTGCAACTACTTACTTCCCGTCTCACGCGTTGCATGGTCGGCTCAAGGCAAGCAAGCGATCGAGCAAAACATGTACAGTGGTGGAAGACTCCTCCTCTGCAGGGGATTGGTGGGGATATCGGTCATAGATACGCTTTGCACGTTCAATGGCAAGGTCTACCCTACGTTTCCTATACTTGGCGTCATAGCCAAAAAGCAAGTGAAAGAATTCTGGAGTAATTACCTTGCTGCCGGTTGCATCATACCACGCTCCCAGAGGTTGTATCGCTCTATTGATTTAGATCTGCATAGTGATTGCGATGCAATGCGCCTCCCTGATGGTCATTGAAATGAAGTAGCAACCAATATTCAAACGCCTGATTGGAATAGGCAACACGGAAACCTTTTGCTGAAGCGAGTACTATTGCTTGGTTGAAATCCTGATCGGGAAAATCATCCTTGTCAAAAACACACCAGACTTCATCAAATGCCTTGGATGTCACCAGCTGCTGAGCCCTCCTGACCAAAGAAAGGGTGTTGCATCCCTGCCCAACCACTTCGATGGTTGCTGTCTTTAACTTCAATGCATTGAAATAGGATGGTTCGGTTTTCTTTCCCTCGCACACAATAAGAAAAGTTGGAAGCATAGCTCTTGTGGGCTTTTTCCGAGAAAGATTTCGGCTCTTTTGCCTGCGATTTTTCTCTACTTCCCTTGAGGCCACGGTTTCCCCTGTTCTGAAGCAACGTCACTGCAATGTTTGAATAGTTGAATATAGGGAACCGCCCCATATTTGCCTTGCAGGTAATTCGTTTCAAAATTCTCGCTTTTTCTGACTTGAACCGACTTGAATTCGGAAAGTGCATACAGATGAGAAGCTTCGCATGCATTCTTTTCCACAAACCATATTTGATCTTTCCTCAATCGATCGGATTGAAGAACGATTGTATTCTGGATCGTGGCAACCAATTGGGCTCCTTTGGTATTTATAGACGGATCGTTGAATAACGATACCAGTGCAAGCACGAGGTTTGGATGCAATCGGGCATCAAACTCATCTATGAAAAGCGCTTTGCCTTGGTCCAGGGCATCGAGTATGTGGCCGGCAAGGGAGAAAAACCTTCGTGTGCCATGTGATTCATCCTCATCCATGGAGAACTCAATCCTTCCAACAATGCTCTCGTTCGCATCATACACATAGTGTTCGGTCTCACACGCAAAAGCAGCCATGTCCTGGGCGTCTGTTGCTTTAGCCTGTACAGGAACCTTCATATGGATATCCAGTATTGCAAGGTCTGCCATTTTCATCAGGCTCATCATCTTTTGGTGGAATACCGGCTGCTCTTTCACCTTCGCCACATACCATGCATAATCATATTCGCCGAGGCCGGAAAGGACTGTTACACCGTGTTGGAACCACTGGACAACAGAACTGCAGATCGCATCATTGAACTGCGCTGCCACAGAAAGCATGAGCGCATTGTCCCGCACCAAGTTTTCTGACCGGAGAAGGTTTCCTTTCTTGAAATACTTTGCATGCGTTTGCAGGGTATGGTCGATTGTATCACGGTAGAAAATCTGATGCTCCCTTCCCTCGCTCTTGTAGAACAACCATTCGGAAAGAACTTGCTTGCGAGTGACTTCAAATCCATACCGAAAAATCGCCTGGTTTTGAAAGAAGATGATTTCGAACTCGCTTGGTTCGTTCTTGGTTTCTTCACAAAGCAGGAAGGGTTTGGTAGGGATGTCTTCACCGATCTGGCTCTCCTTGGATGAATCAAGCACAAATTTCCGAAAAAATGCCAGAGACTCGAACAGCTTGGTTTTACCAGAAGCATTTGCCCCATGCACAACCGCGGCTCGCAGTATGCGAAGTCTCTTCTGTGGTACATGCTCGACATTCTCAAGCTCGAGCGTAGTTTTGTCATAATTGGACGCAACGAAGCTCAACCGTGCGGTCTCCTTGAAGACGGTGTAGTTTTTAACTGAATACTCGAGTATCATATTTCCACCTTTTAAACGTTTTTACGTCTAATAATAGCTCTAATACTAGAAAGATAACGCATATATGATCCATTCTCAACAAATAACTGCATTAATCGGAATTATTGCAACCAAAACAGCTAATTCGACATATACCTTCTTTACCCTAAGAAGCAGGCTTGCCGACTTCGCTTCAGAGGCTTCGATGAGTCTCTATACAAGACAAGATAAATTCCCGATACTTACCGTAAGGAGCCACACCCATGAAATGTGCCACGGTTGCCATCATCGGCCGACCATCAGCAGGCAAAAGCACCCTGCTCAATACCATCTGTGAGATGAAAGTCTCCATCACCGCATCTACACCCCAGACGACACGCAATGCCATCAGGGGAATCTATACCGACAGCCGCGGGCAGTTGATCTTCACCGACACCCCGGGTTTCCATCTCAGCGAGAAGACGCTCAACAAGCGTCTGCAGGAGACTGCACTCAAGAGTCTTGAGGAGAGCGATGCCGTGCTCTACATCCTCGACTCAAAGCGCAGCGCCGGCGAGGAAGAGCTCGCCCTGGTCTCGCATATTGCCAAGATCAAGACTCCGGTGGTCTGTGTCATCAACAAGGCAGACATCATCCGCAACAGCGAAGAAGAGGCGGCGAAGGCCTTTCTTGCCGAACACCTTCCCGGCAGGCCGGTGCTGAAAGCTTCGGCCAAGCTGGACGAGGGAGTCGATGAAATACTGATTGAACTGTTCAAGCTTGCCCCGGAGGGCGAGCTGCTCTACCCCCCCGACGCATATACCGACCAGAACCTTGAGTTCCGCATCAGCGAAATCATCCGTGAGAAGGCCATCAACCTGGTGACCGAGGAGATTCCCCATGCCATCTATGTCACCATCGAGGACATAGAGCACACCGAAGCGACCAATACCATCTGGGTGCGTGCAGCAATCATCGTCGAGCGCGATACGCAAAAGGGTATCGTGGTCGGCAAGGGTGGTGCGAACATCACCAAGATCCGCAAGGGTGCGGAGCCCGAAATCCGCCAGATTTTCCCCGGTAAGAAACTCAGGCTCGACCTCAGGGTGAAAGCCCAGGACAAGTGGAGAAACAACTCCGTCGTCCTGGACAAGATTCTGCGCTAACGGATGTAATTCGTAACAAACCGGCGTTCAGCTTCGGGAGCGGCCAAACCTGCTTGTCTGCCTGCTTCAATACAATGCAGCAGCCAGGCAAGGTTTGCTCCCAGGTTGCGCATGACCTGCAGTCCCTCAAGGTCCTGTTCAACCTCGGAGGGAGAGTTTCCATGTACACTGTTCCAGTACGTTGAAGAGACCACCGGCATGCCGCTGATGGTAAAGTACTTGTTCATCTGGTCGAAGGAAGCACTTGCCCCTCCTCTTCTGCAGGAGACCACCGAGGCGCCGGGCTTGAGGTACATGCGTTTGGAAACAACGCGGAACAATCTGTCCAGGAAGGCGCTTGCGGCCCCTGCAATACTGGCATAGTGGACCGGAGATCCAAGAATGAGGGCATCAGTGGCGAGAGCCTTCTTGGCCGCTTCATTTACCTTGTCGTCGTTGAAGACGCAAACCCCGTGCTTGAAGCAGTAGCCGCAGTCGATGCAGCCGTGCAGGCTCTCCTTGCCGATCCACAGGATTTCGCTCTCAATTCCTTTCTCCTGGAGAACAGAAGCAATCTCCTCTAGAGCGCGATTGGTGCAGCCCTTCTGGTGAGGACTGCCGTTGATCATCAAAACATGCATAGAAACCTCCAAACAAACAACAGGGAGCCGAAGCTCCCTGCAAGTATGCCATACATCAGTAATCAATAGTTGGAAAGAATGGCCAGGACCTTCTCTTTTCCACAGGTCTGCAAGAAGGGCCCGAGCTTCGGGCCGCGGTCCTTGCCGATCAGGATGGTGTAGACAAGCTTGAAGAAATCCCCTGTATCGAGCCCGTTGAGCTTTGCAGCATCGTAGAGGCGTGTGGTGTACTCCTTATCCTCCAGCTCGTCCATCTGTTCAACAACCTTGACCAGGTCATGGATGGCCTTGGCCTCTACCTCGTCAAGCTCTACCAAGGGGTCTCCCTCATGCCAGAGACGGTACTTGAAGTCCTCGGGGGCGAAGGTGGTGATCCAGTTCCAGGCGCACTTGCACCGCACCCGCAGACGCTCCTTCTGGCTATCGGTCATCTCACCGAGGGTGGAGATGGCACGCTCGATATCCCCTTCATGCAGCTGAAGCAGGTTGCACAGGTGGCGGAAGGGAATCTGGTAGGAGGCTTCGGAGGGGATTTTCCCGACCTGGCTCAGCTCGTAGATTCTTCTCTCCTTCTCCCTGCGCTTCTCGTTGACTTCCTGCAGGCCGAAGTAGATGCGCTCGCAGGTATCGTAGTCTTCGTAGATTTTCAACACGTCGAGGTCGAAGGAGATGGAGAACTCCGTGTTCGGCCGGGTGCCGGCGAACATGAAGCGGGTGATCTCGGGAGTATAGACTTCCAGCACATCGTAGAGGGAGATGACCTCGCCGCTTGAGGAAGAGATCTTGCCTCCCCTGCCCTTGATGCTGATGAAGTCGTACTGGAACGATACCGGAGGCTGGCCGCCGAAAACCGTCACGACCTTCTTGGAGGTATCGAAGCTGCCGCCTTCACTGTGGTGGTCCTTGCCTGCCGGCTCGAAGTCTACGCCTTCATAGGCCCAACGCATGGGCCAGTCGATTCTCCAAGGAAGCTTTGCATAGGGGGTAGTGCGAAGATCGATGGTTTCCGTCTGGCCGGTCTCGTCGTCACGATAGGTCACATTCCACTCGCCGTCCCAGTCGAGGATGGTGGTGGTATCCTTGTCGGTGAAGGATGAGAAGACGGAAATCGGCCACCAGTCGGCCTCAAGGGGTTCGGTTCGGAACTCGTTCAGGATCGCCCTGATCTCTTCTCTCTTCTCAAGGGCGGTTCTCATGCCCTGGGCATACATGCTTGCGCGATACCGCTGGGCCTGGTAGAGGTACTCGGGCTCTACACCGACGGTGGGAAGGATTTGCTCGACATCCAGCTCGTTGGCACGTGCGTAGTTCTCCGCCCTGCCGGTGGTATCGGGAACCAGGGTGATGGGTTTGCGCAGATAGGTTGCCAGCAGCTCGGGCTGGGGCATGTTCTTGGGAACCTTGCGGAACACATCGTAATCGTCCCAGCTGTAGATGAAGCGGACCTGTTTGCCTTTGGCCCTCAGGGCCCTCACCACCAGCTCGACCGAGATGATCTCCCGGAAGTTTCCAATATGGACTGTGCCGGAAGGGGTAATGCCTGAGGCGCAGGTATAGACATCCTTGTCCCCTTTCTCACGAATGATCTTGTCGGCGTATATATCCGCCCAATGTGTAGATACGTTCTGTTCGCTCATAAACGTCGATTATAGTGAATCATATTCATCAGTTCAACTGCTGGTTGCCAAAACAAAGACCGAGAGCTTATACTCTTGAGTATGAAACGATTGACAGCATTGCTTGCAGTACTTCTTATCGCCTCGTTCGCCCTGACTGCGGCGGATGAGCCGCTTCAGCCGGGTTCGGTCATTGAGAAAGGGATTGCCTCTTGGTACACCACCGACAAGAGTGAGAGCTTGACTGCCAATGGTGAGATTTTCGACGCCAATGCCATGTCGGCAGCACACAAGAGCCTGAAGTTCGGCACGATCGTCAGGGTGACAAACCTTGCCAACGGCAAGAGTGTGGATGTTCGCATCAACGATCGCGGACCCTATGTCGATGGAAGGATCATCGACCTCACCCCGGCTGCGGCCAAGCAGATCGACATGCTCACAAGCGGCATCGCATCGGTCGACCTGACCCTGATCTTCGAGCCGGAGGTTCCCGAGTCAAAATACAATCGCGCCGGAGACACCGGCTGGTACCAGATCCAAGTGGGGGCCTACTCCTCCCTGCTTACCGCCTATGCCCAGTACGACAGGCTGCTCAATGCAGGGCTCAAGCCCTACGCCGAGCAGCTTGCCGACTCCCAGGCGGTACGCCTTACCGTGCGTTGGGTTCCGGCTTATCAGCTGGACAGGACGATGAAGGCTCTTTCAGCCCTTGGCTTTGCCGAAAAGAATGTGCTGAAGAAGAGCGAGGTCAACCCTTACCGCTAAAGTGCTTTCCATCCTGCTTGCAGATCATTCGTGCTATGTCCCGTCCATCCTTTGCCGCGGCGGGAAGCCCCCCGCCGGGGGCCGTCCACTGCCCGATCATGGCAAAACGGGACAGGCCTTCCAGCGTCTTGGGCAGGCGTGCAGAGAGGGTTGCCTTGGTCGGGGCGAAGCCCTCGAAGCTGCCTTTCCAGTTTCCGGTGTAGCGGATGACCGAGTGGGGTGTTGAGACATCGACCATGTCGATCAAGCCTTCCAGTGGTCCAAATAAAGCTTCCAACCGCATGACCACCTCGCCTGCTATTCTCTTCTTCTCCTCTTCATACTCCTGACGATGATCAGAGGCAAGCTTCTCCCATGCCTCCCACTCCCATGTGTTGATCAGGACTGTCACCAAGGTACAGCCCTCAGGTGCGAGGGTGGGGTCAAAGGCGTAGACATTCAGGCTGAAATTGTTGTGCGACGTCCCATCGCAGAGAACAAGGGGCTCTTCAAAGTAGGGAGATGAGGAATGAACAAACTGCCGAAGATCTTTCTTGATGCCTAAGGCCACCATGACGGTAGAAGGGAATAGTGGATACTGTTCATACGCTTTCTTGTATGCAGGGCAGAGATACAGTCCCGATAGCATTGCGTAGAGCGTGGTATACCCGTCTGCAGCGCTGACCACATAGTCGGCATCAACAATCCGGCCATCCGAAAGCTGTACGCCTACTGCCTTTCCTTCTGAAACCAATACCTTTTCCACCGGGCTGTTATACCGGAAGGAGACACCAAGAGAAGAAGCTTTGCGGGCGATGTTCAGAGCAAAGTTCAAGGACCCTCCGATTGGATAACCTGCGCTCTTGTACGGCTGTTGGGAGAGGCCGAGGGTGAGGGCAATGAGGCTCCAGTCGGGTGGCAGGGAGGAGAGGAAAATCTCGCGCAGCCTTGGATTGGTAAAGCGCTTGGCATACTCTTCCACCGGTACAAGATGGCCCATCATGGTAGCGAACTGTACCAAGGAAGCGAAGGGGTTGCCGGAGAAAGACCCTGCCAAGCGCTTGAGGCTCCGATGGAACTTTTTAATTTGTTTTGCATCCTCCGGAGCGAGGGCCAGCAGCGACTCCTTCAGCTGTTCAAGGTTGCTCGATAGACACAATGAGTCCCCGTTGGAAAGACCTATGGTGGTGAATTGGTCGAAGTTTACAATTTCAACCGGAGAACCATCGGCATTGGTGAAGGCCCCCAGTTCCTGCCACAGAGAATAAAATGGAGTTCCTTCGCGTGATCCCATCAGCCAATGGATGCAGTAGTCGATGGTATAGCCACCTCGTTTCCAGGAGGTGCAGAGGCCGCCAGGCAGGCTGTGCTTTTCCACAACAGTAACGCGGTAGCCGTTTCTTGCAAGGTAGGAGGCTGCAGAGAGCCCTGCTACTCCTGCTCCAATGACAACGATGTGCTTTTCCATGTTACTACCTCCAAACACTTAGTCT
>NZ_DJGW01000109.1:0-1317 GCF_002432845.1 Sphaerochaeta sp. UBA5836 | reverse complement strand
TGACATACAGAGATATGAAATGACAGACACGATGCCGCTGTATTTAAGCGATGGCTATAACTTTCTTCTTATAACCTTGCAGGAGATCTCATTCATTGCCATGGAGCCGCTTTCACAAGAGTACCGTTTGCCTACGGTGGTCTCACACCTCGCCAAAGCATCACAGATAACACAACTGCACTGTGCTTTACTCTTCTCATCACTGCGATCGCAGCAGAGAAATGCGCTCATCCAGCAAAGGATTCCTTTCGTGGTACCAGGGGCGCAGCTCTATCTTCCCTTTGCCGCCTGTATGTTTACTGAAAGGCTATGTATACATCACCCGTTGCCGGAAGCGATGGCTCCGGGTACCCAACTGGTTTTCTTGTACCTCTACTATCAGCATTTCGATTCTGCAGTAACCGCGACCGAACTGGCTGAAACGTTGCAGCTTTCAAAGGCAACGCTTACCAGGGCAATATATTCACTGCAGCAGATCGGGCTTGTTTCGGTGCAAAACGAGGGAACAAAGAAACTACTGACATTGACAACCAATTCAAGAACAGAACTGCTCCAAGCAGCAAAGCCCTACCTGCAATCACCGGTTTTCAAAACCATCTATCTTTCAAAGAAGCCGGAGAAGGCCTTGCTTGGCGGCATATTGGCATTGAGTTCCCTGACGATGCTTTCACCGAATTCCCTGGATGGGGCGTATGCCGTACCGAAGCGTGAAGCAAAACACCTAAAGCCTCAGAAGATGGATAGACAGGATTTTCTGGACTTCGGTGGTTATGCTGTTGAAGTTTGGAACTATGATCCCACACTGCTTGCTACAGACAAGACAGTAGACGATATCTCATTGCTGCTGAGTTTCACCGGCGAGTACGATGAAAGGACTGAGCAGGCACTGGAGATACTTAAGGAGAGGGTGTCGTGGTAAATGGCATTGATATCTTTCGAGATCGATTGGGACAGTATAATGATCAGTTTGCCATAATTGGTGGCACAGCTTGCAGTATTCTTTTTCATAAGTCAAATTTGGAATTCCGATCAACATATGATTTTGACATCGTAGTGATCATAGAAACGTTGAACTCATCATTTGCGAAAGCATTTTGGGATTTTATTCACGAAGGAGGGTATGCAATTCAAGAGAGGAGTAGTGGAATTCCTGTATTTTACCGCTTCTCACGTCCATCGAATGATACATTTCCAAGAATGATCGAGCTTTTCTCAAGAATTCCTGATGGATTCCATCTCTATAAAAACAGTGAACTCATTCCAATCCATATATCAGATGAGGTTTCAAGTCTATCAGCAATACTCCTAGACGATGAC
>NZ_DJGW01000107.1:69560-75462 GCF_002432845.1 Sphaerochaeta sp. UBA5836 | reverse complement strand
TTCCAAATGTTGAATAAGCCATACGGCATCATACAATGAATCGGTCGTATGCTCTACCGAAATCGTTGGTATGTTGGTGTGCATGTCGCATGGATTTGCATGCCGGATTCCTTCGAAAAGCAGTGTATATAAAGGTTTACACTTATCCAATAGTTGTAGTATGCACTTATTATTGTACCTATGAAAAAGTTTTTCATAAATATTATAAACGTTTACATTTTTTCGCTGTCAAACAGTAAAACAATTGGAAATATACTCGTTGCATAAAAAGACCGGTAAGATCGCCTCACTTGATGTGGGAACGATGCAAAACAAGCTTGACAGGAAGCGTAATCCTGGAAACATACGAAAGGAGTTTTTTATGAAGAAACTAGTGGCCGTTCTGTTGGTGCTCGCACTGTTGGGTACTGCTGTCGTTGCTCAGGGTTCCTCCGAAGCAAAGAGTGACAAGGTGAAGATCTGAGCTCTGATCCGAAACCTGAACGAACAGCTCGTGAAAGACTATGCCGACAACCTGCGCAAGCTCGCAGCCGAAAAGGGTGTGGACCTGAATCTTCAGGATGCACAGGGCGACGTAGCCCGCCAGCTCGACCAGCTGAACACCCTCATCACCCAGGGCTATAAGTATTTCGTGATCATCCCCCAGGATACCAGCGCCACCGAGCAGATGGCTCAGCAGATCAAGGCAGCCGGTGGTGGAGCAGCATTCTCCAACATCCAGCCCTCCGTTGCAGCTTTGAAAGTCGGCAAGGACTTCTATCTTGCTTCCTCCCCCGAATTGGTCGCAGGCCAGTATCAGGCACAGATCATTGACGAATACTTCACCAAGTATCCTGAAAAGGCTCCCGGCAAGGTCCTGAACATGCTCTACCTCCTCGGTCAGCTCGGTCACCCGGCTCAGATCAGCCGGGAAGCAGGTTTGATTGATACCCTGAAGAGCCTCGGTTACACCGTCAACCTGATCGCCAGGGACACCGCCGACTGGTCCCCTGACAAGGCACAAGAGAAGATGGACACCTGGCTTGCAGCTCACAGAGGCAAGTTCAACCTCGTAGTGGCGCAGAACGACGGCATGGCCCTCGGCGCAGTGGAATCCTTGATCACCAATGGTTTGGTGGACAACGATCCCAGCGACGGCACCATCCTGACCTTCCCGGTCATCGGTATCGACGCAACCGCCGACGCTTTGAACTCCATGGACCAGAACAAGCTCTATGCAACCGTTCTGCAGGACTCCGTCGGACAGAGCAGCACCGCTTTCGAGCTCGCTTATGCCATGGCTACCAAGGGTAGTGCAACCGGCATGACCGCTTGGGGCATTGCTCCCTCCAGCCAGGTCATCAGTGAAGAGCCGGCAAATGATCCGGCCGTCATCGCACAGTGCTATCTGGTTCCCTTCAAGCCAGTCACCAAGGCCAACTACAAGGACCTGATGTAATGAGATCTTGTGTCTCCCGCCCGAGGGCGGGAGACACTTCATGAACGCCGAGAGCAAAGAGGAAAGAGGAAGTCACATGGAAAGCACATTCGCCTTGGAAATGGAGTCGATCACCAAGGTGTTTCCCGGAGTACGAGCCTTGGACGGTGTCACCTTCCGGGTGAAACCCGGGACGGTACATGCCCTCATGGGTGAGAATGGTGCGGGCAAATCGACGTTGATGAAGTGTTTGTTCGGCATCTACAAGGAAGACGAGGGGACCATCAAGCTCAATGGTGAAGTCCATCATTTCAAGGATAGCCATGATGCCCTGCAGAATGGGGTATCGATGATTCATCAAGAACTTTCCAATGTTCCTGAATGTTCGGTCGCCCAGAATATCTATCTTGGCCGCGAGCCCTTGAAGAAAACGGGCTTGATCGATCACAAGCGCATGAATGAGGATGCCAAGGAGCTGCTCAAGCGCCTTGAGATGGATATCAAGCCCGATTGCAGAATCGGCTCACTGTCCATCTCGATGCAGCAGACCTGTGAGATCGCCAAGGCGGTCTCCTACAACAGCCGCGTGGTGGTGATGGACGAGCCTACCAGCTCGCTCACCGATAATGAGGTGGCTCACCTGTTCAAGATCATCCGCCAACTGAAGGCCCACAATGTCGCGGTGATTTACATCTCCCACAAGATGGAAGAGATCTTTGCCATTGCCGATGAAGTGAGTGTCATGCGGGATGGAAAAATGATTGGGACCTATCCCATTTCGGATCTGACCAACGACAAGTTGATCAGCCTGATGGTAGGCCGGGAAGCCAACCTTCGCTTTCCCACGGTGAAGAGCAGCATCGGAGAGGAACTTCTTCGGGTTGAAAACCTCACATCTCTCAATCCTCGTTCCTTCAAGGATATTTCCTTCTCGCTGAGGCGAGGTGAAATCTTGGGCATCGGTGGCTTGGTGGGTGCACAGCGCACCGAGCTGATGGAAGCCATCTTCGGAGTACGAGATACCAGTGCGGGAAAGATTTTCATCAAAGGTGTGGAGATTTCCGACATCAAGCCCCGCAAAGCCATCGAGCATGGACTGGGCATGATTACCGAAGACCGGCGAGGCAGCGGGATTTTCCCGCTCTTGGATATCTCCACCAATACCTCGATAGCGTCCCTGAAAGAGTACCTGAGTAAAATCGGGCTCCTCAAGCACAAACAGCTCAAAGAGGAAGCGGCCAAGTATAACGAAGCTTTGAAAACCAAGACACCGACCATGGAGACGATGATCCAGAACCTGTCGGGGGGAAACCAGCAGAAGGTGATCATCAGCCGCTGGTTGATGACATTGCCGGACATCCTGATCATGGATGAGCCGACGCGCGGCATCGATGTCGGGGCTAAGTATGAGATCTATCAAATAATGGGTCAGTTGGTTGAACAGGGGAAGGCCATCATCATGGTCAGTTCCGAAATGCCCGAGTTGATCGGGATGTCCAACCGTGTCATGGTGCTGTGCAGCGGTCGTTGCACCGGCATCCTGGACAAGCAGCAGTGCAGCCAGGAAGCCATCATGCGCCTTGCCACCCAGTTCATGTAGGATAAGAGGGAGAATGACCGAATATGGAAATGAAGAAACTACTGAATGACAGTAAGAAACTCGCAAGCCAGTACACCACCTGGGTTACGTTTGTCGGCCTGCTTTTATTGCTGTCCGTCCTTACCAAGGGAAACGCCCTTCGCTGGAACAGTATCCGCAACCTGCTGATCGCCGAGTCGGTCCGCTCTTTTGCAGCACTCGGCGTCGGCATGATCATCATCACCAAGGGCATCGACCTCTCCATCGGCTATGTTGTCTGCCTCACGGCCAGCGTGGCTGCCTCCTTCGCCCAAAACCCCGACTATGCTTCTGCAATCTACGCCGGACAGAGTTTTCCGCTCATCGTTCCCGTGGTCGCCGCGGTTGCAGCCGGTGGGTTGTTCGGACTGTTCAACGGGTACTTGATAGCCTACGGCAAACTGTCTCCCTTCATCGCCACGCTCGGTTCGATGTCCATCGCCAAGGGTTTGCAGCTGATCTATACAAAGGCTGCCGTTGTCGGGTCGCTGAACCAAAACTTCAAGAACATCAGCCAGGGCAGTGTCGGTCCGATTCCCAACCTTATCATCTATGTCATCATCGCCGCCTTCATCGTCTGGGTGGTGCTCAAGCACACCAGACAGGGTACGCACTTCTATGCAATCGGCGGGAACGCCCAGGCCGCCCGTGTGTCGGGTATCAATGTCGAGCGTGATTTGATGATGGTGTACACCTATGCTGGAATTTTATACGGCATTGCTGGTACACTGCTTGCAAGCCGCCTTGGCCTTGCCAATTCGCTTACCGCCAATGGCATGGAGTTGGACGCCATCGCCGCCGTCACCGTCGGGGGAGTTTCCCAAAGCGGTGGTGTAGGTTCAGTCAGTGGGATGATGGTTGGTGTTTTCACCATGGGTCTGATCAACTACGGTATGTCCTTCCTCGGTGTGGACAGCTATTACCAGCAGTTGGTAAAGGGCTTCATCATCATCGTGGCTGTCTACTTTGATATGAAGAAATACGCACGCAGAAGCTAGACAAGGGGTACACCATGGGCAAGAGTGAGACAGCAACCATCAAGGACGTTGCCAAGTTGGCTGGTGTCTCCATTGCAACGGTTAGCAGGGTCTTGAACAAGCTCGGGGTGGTCAACCCCGAGACCGAGCGCAAAGTGCTCTCGGCAGTGGCGATGCTGCACTATCAGCGCAATGCGGTAGCCAGGTCGCTCAAGCTCAAGGTCACCAAGAGCATTGGGATCATGGTCCCGGAAATCTCAAATACGTTTTTCACAGAAATTGTAGAACAGCTGGAACATCTGCTCGGTCCGCTTGGCTATGCCCTGCTGGTCTGCAGTTCGGAGAATTCGGTAGTTGAGGAGAAGCGCAAGCTCTCCTTGTTGCTCGAGCGCAATGTGGATGGCTTGGTTGTCATCCCCGTCAGCGATGTGGGAGATCATTTTTGTACACCATCACTTTCCAACACTCCGTTTGTGATGATCGACCGGAAAATCGAGGGCCTGGACTGTGACATCATCCTGACCGACAACCGTCAGGGAGCCTATGACGTCACATCAGCCCTCATCCGGGAGGGGAGAAAGCGCATCGGCTTTCTCGGAGGTGATGCTCACGTCCATACTTCAGTAGAGCGCCTCCACGGGTATTTGGAGGCCATGAAGGACAATCACCTGGAGGTTGAGAAACAGTTCATCCTCCTTGGAGGCATGACACAAAAAGCCGGCTACACATTGATGCAGCAGGCCTTGGCAATGGAGCAATGTCCTGATGCCTTTTTCATGGTCAATGACATGGTCCATATCGGGGCCACCAGCTATCTGATGGCACACGAAGGACAACAGATGCGCATCCGAATGGCGTTTGCCGCCTTCGACTATCTCTACTATGCCCCGTTGTTGCAGTTCTGCCACTATGCAGTGGCTCAGCCGCTTGATCTGATCGGAGAGTCGGCCGCCCGGATTTTGATCCGGCGGATGGAAGGCGACAGGGAAGGTTTCCCTGCCACCATCGTGCTGCAGCCCACCATCCATGCGATGAGAGAGAACGGGGGGATCGTCACCGACAAGAAGTCCAAGGCCTCCCTGTACGACCACTCCCCCCGATTCAACAAGGTCTTCAGTTAGGAAGCTCCTCGTCAAAACAGACAGCCACCTTGCCGCAGGCTCCGCTTGCCATCAGGGCATACGCTTCATCAGCCTTCTCCAGGGGGAATCGGTGGGTGATGAGATCCTCGGGGTGGATGTTCCAACGCACCAGTCTCTCAACCAAGTCCTCCATCTTCCAGATGCTGGTAACCCAACTGCCGTAGATGGTCTTCTGGTCGTGCAGCATATCTTCGCTGGGATTGAAGTGGACTGTCCCTCCTTCCCCGACGAACGCAATCCTTCCCCATTTGCGGGTTGCCTTGATCGCCGTGGCCCTTCCTGGATCGCTTGCAGAGCAGTCAAAGGCCCTCTCGACTCCATGGCCGCCGGTTACTGCCTTGACTTGGGCAACATTCTCATCGGAGGGGGTGAATACGTGATCGACCAGACCGAGCTTTTTTGCCAGTTCAATACGGGCGCTCTGGCTTTCAATGCCGATGAGCTTGTTTGCACCCATCGCCTTGGCCAGCATGAGGGCGGCCAGTCCCACCGGACCGAGTCCGACAACCAATACTGCATCGTTGCCGCTCACCCCGATTTTCTCGATGGCCTCATAGACGGTTCCAAAGCCGCAGGCCACTTGTGCGCCGTCGGCATAGCTCAGCTCGTCGGGAAGCAGGACCAGGTCCTTCTCATCGCAGAGCAGGTACTCAGCCATGCCGCCGTCACGCTGCCAGCCGTAGGCAGCCCGCTTGTCGCTGGTGCAGCTGATCATGAAGCCCTGGCGGCACTCGTGGCAGACACCGCA
>NZ_DJGW01000107.1:52764-69499 GCF_002432845.1 Sphaerochaeta sp. UBA5836 | reverse complement strand
GGGCCTTTGCCCAAGTGCTCGCGGTAGATGCATCGGATATCGCTGCCGCAGATTGTGGTGCACTTGGTCTTTACCAACACCTGGCCGTATCCCGGCTTGGGTACTTCATACTCTGCGAATGCCACGGTGCTGTTGCCGGGCAGCATTGCCCCTTTCATCATGCGTTTGGTCATCTTACTCCTCCTGTACGATAGCTCTGCGGGCAAGGAATCGTTCCATCCTCGTCCCATAAGTCATGCCATGAATCGGCTTCCTTCCATAAGAATACCTGTCCCTTGATCAGGCGGTTGTTGCATTCGGCACCGCCGAGGAGATCGAGCTCCTCTTGCGTGAGAGGAGAGCTGAGAACACTTTCCAGGTTGCTTCTCAGGTTCCGCTCCTTGGTGGATTGGGGGATGGGAACGATGCCGTTGCCCCGTGCCCATTTCAGACAGATTGCCGCCGGGTGGACGTTGTGCTTTCTTGCAAGCTCGACTACGATCGGGTGCTCCATGTCCACTACATCCTCACTGGTGGTATCACGCTCGGGACGGTTGGGGGAGCCGAGCGGACTGTAGCCGATCGGGATGATGTCCTGCTCGGCCAGATAGGATCGGAATGCTGTCTGCTGGAAACAGGGATGCAGCTCCATCTCGTTTACCACAGGCCTGATGGAACACGATTGCAAGAGCAACTTCAGCTTGGGCACCGTCATATTGCTGGTACCGATATGGCGGACCAATCCTTGACGGACCAACTCCTCCATGGCCTGCCAGGTTTCCATGAACTCTTCATGAATGTAGGGCCGGGCGTCCGGACTGCGGCTGGAGACATCGCACTTGGGTGGATGGTAGTTGGGAAACGGCCAGTGGACCAAGTACAGGTCGAGGTAGTCAAGGCGCAGGTCCTTCAGGCTCTGTTTTGCCGACGCAATGACGTTCTTTTTCCCATGCATGTCGTTCCAGACCTTGCTCGTGATCCAAAGCTCTTTTCTGGGTATGGTGCTTGTATGCAGCACCTCTCCGATCTCCTTCTCATTGGCGTAGACGCTGGCACAGTCAATGTTGCGATATCCAATTTCCAAGGCAAGCTTGACGGCTTGGGCCATTTCGACGGCGCTGACATGGTCGCTGCCAAAGGTTCCTACTCCGATCACCGGCAATTGTGCACCCGTGGCGGGAATGGTAATGCTTGTGTGACTCATGCGGTCCTCCTCATCTCAAGCATACGGGGTTTCTCAGATATTACAATGCTTGATATGCGAAAAAGCTATATCGTTTTGCGAATATTGTGATACACTCACCGGTAATGAAACAGATTGGTTTGAAACTAAGATTCCAAGATGGCTATGACATGGCCGTCGCAAGCGGGGTGGTGCAATATGCAAGAGCAAAAGGTGATTGGCAGGTCAGGGGGCAAGGGCCGTGGTTCTTCTCCCTCGATCAGGAGGCGCTGTCGGAGTGCGATGCCCTGATCGCCCGCATCGAAGACGACCAGGAGGCGCTCCTGTGCGCCTCCTTGGGAATCCCGGTCGTTGATATTGCAGGCTCCTCCTCTCTCAAGCTCTTCAGTCAAGTGCGCAATGACGACTACCAGACCGGAGTGAGTGCCGGAACATACCTGAAGAAACTAGGCAGCAGGAACGTTGCCTGGTGCGGAGTCGACCAAGTGCACTGGGCACGTGAGCGCTTTGTTGGATTTGCCAGCAGCCTCAGCATGAATCCTTCGGACATTGCTTCCTTTTCACGGCCGCTTTCCTGGTGGAGGCAGTTGTATGAACCGTCGCAAGAGCTGGAATCATGGCTGGCGGGGTTGGAAAAACCCATCGGCTTGTTCTGTTGCAACGATCTTTCGGCGATGAAGGTTGAGCTGGCCTGCCAGCGGCTTTCGATCAGCATTCCCTCCGATGTCATGGTGCTGGGGGTGGATAATGAGACGTTGCTTTGCGAGTTGGCCAGCCCTTCAATTTCCAGCATCCAGCCCGACTGCAAGACGATCGGGTATGAGGCATCGGCCATGCTCGATGCGATGCTGAGCAACAGGCAAAGCGGGATGCATATCAGACGCATCGCTCCCGGCTCTGTTACCGAGCGTGAGAGCACCCGCTTGGTGTTGTGCGAAGATGAGCAGGTTGCGAATGCTCTTCGCTTGATAAAAGCACGTGCCACGTCGGGCTTGACAGCCAGTGATGTTGCAAGCGAGGCGACGATTTGCAGGCGCGCCCTTGAGATGCGGTTTCGGCAATTCCGCAAGCATACGATATGGGAGGAGATAACCTTTGAGAAGCTCGAGCAGGCCTGCCTGTTGCTGAACCACTCGAATGCAACCATCTCGCAGATCAGCGAACAGTGCGGTTTCGGTTCAGCCCATCGGTTCTACAGCTTGTTCAAGCGTGCCTATGAAATGACGCCCAATCAATACCGCTCCAAGAAACAACGCTTCTGATACTAGCCCCTGCCATCGCATCTATGGCATGATGGCGGTAGAGGTATGCCATGGAACTTATGCTTGATACTGCGAATCTTGCTGAAATCGAGAGAGGCCTTGCGACCTATCCCATCAGCGGGGTGACTTCCAATCCAACCATCATAAAGGCTGAGGGAGGCGTTGACTTTTTCCCCCATATGCAAAAGATAAGAAAGCTCATCGGCGAGCAGCGAAGCCTGCATGTGCAGGTCGTCAGTACCGATTGCCCTGCAATACTTGCAGAAGCCGAGAAAATCATCTCGTTGCTCGGCCCTTCCACGTTCATCAAAATCCCGGTTACCGAACAGGGGCTGGAAGCGATCCGCATCCTCTCCAAGAGAGGAGTCAATGTGACCGCAACCGCCATCTATACCACGCTGCAGGGTATTCTTGCCATGCAGAGCGGGGCCCGATACTTGGCTGTCTACTACAACAGGATGCTGAACATCGATATCGATGCGGCCAAGGTAATCAAGGAGTTGAGCTCCCTTTTGTGGGCGAACAGCTCCAGCTGCCAGGTCTTGGCGGCCAGTTTCAAGAACATCAACGAGATTACCACAGCGTATGCAAACGGGGCCGGTTGCTGTACGGTCCCCTACGCTTTGCTCTCCACCGGCCTTGCCATGCCCTCGATCACCAAGGCTGTCCAGGATTTCTCAAAGAACTGGGAAGAGGTATATGGAAAACGAACACTCCTCGATCTTTGAGCTGGCTCACAACGCACTCACGTATCGTCATCTCGAGGATGGATATATACAATTATTGCGATTCAATGAGAGTGACGGCCAGCCGTTCAACTCCCATCCTTTCTATCAGGCCATGGCCAAGACAAGTGCATCGATCTGCCTGCGTTTTGATACAAAAAGTGAGACGGTGGTGCACATCAAGCGGTACCATCAGTCACTGCTAGCCAAACGCGGTGGTCAGGTGCTCGATTTCGCAGCCCTCTACGGAAGGCCGCTTGACCTTTCCGAGACAATCGATGTGAGCATTGATGGGCAGGTGTCGCACCATCCTTTGGTAAGCGGCCCCCTTGTATTCCAAGCAGGGCGGGCTATTGCCATCCATTTGCCGTTGCACCATCAGGTGGGGGTTGCATTGGAAGGGGATGTGACTTCTGTTGCCAAGCAGAAAAAGACTCTGCTTCTGATGGGGGATTCCATCGTCCAGGGTGTGGGCATCCACCATCCTTCACAGAATCTGGCAAGTCAGCTGGGTTCCATCCTTGGGGTACAGGTTATCAACCAAGGCCTTGCCGGGGCGATGATCAATGCCAAGCTGGTGCAAAAGCTGGAGCTTGATCAACCTGTTGCCTCGATCCTGGTCAGCTTGGGAACCAATGACTGGACGATCAGGCAGACACTTGCCGAGATCCGAGGAGAGATGTTCGCCCTGTTGGGGCGAATCCGAAAGTTTTATCCCAAGGTCCCGGTTCTCCTGCTGACTCCGCTCTATCGCACCGATATTTTACAGGAAAAGCCTATGGGCAGCTTCAAGGAGCTTGCCCGGGCCATGGTCCAGGCTACGCGATGTTTTGCAGGGGTCGAAGTGGCGGATGGCCTCTCCCTCTCACTCAGGGATGCCTACGATGACCAATTCCTGCATCCCGACCACAGAGGGATTTCGTTTCTTGCCAAGTCGCTTGCCCCTCTGATTCCCTTTCAGCGGTAGGTTGCTTCCAGGAAAGCAACCGCTTCCTTGATGAGGTTCAATGCGCGTTCAATGTTTGAACGCTGCGTGCCGAAGTTCAGCCGAACGAACTGGCGGTAAGCCGTCCCTCCGAACCAGGTCCCGTCGTTGAAGGCCAGGTTTGCCCGTTGGCCGAAAAACCGGGAGAGCAGGCCTCCCTGGGCACTGGTTGAGCTGTCATAGAGCTGTGGATGTGCCTGTGCATCGCGTTCAACCAGGTCAAGGATGGCCGAGCAGTCCAACAAGCCGATGAATGAAGCCCGGGGTTTGATGAAAACAAGGGAAGGGACTTCCTTTTGCAACGTGTTCTCAATGATGTCTGCGTTCTTCTGCAAATAGACGAGCAACTCGTCAAGCCATTTTGCCCCGCTTTGATAGGAGGCAAGGGCGAGGGTTGTGGCAACCAGGGAAGGCTCGGCGATGAAGAGCTGCTCGAGACGGGTCAAGTAGCGTTGCTTCATGTCGGGATTGTTGAACAAGGTGACCGAGTAGTGCTCCCCGGCGATGTTGAAGGTCTTTGAGGGAGCCATGCAGACCACGGCTTCACAGCCGACCTGCCTTGCAGGTTCGAGCAGCGTGATGTGCTTGCCATAGCTCAGGTCTGCATGAATCTCATCGCAGATGATGACAACGTTGTTCTGCTTGGCTATGCCGCAGAGGCGGACAAGCTCCTGCTCGGAAAACACCAACCCCGTGGGGTTCTGGGGGGAACAGAAGATCAGGATCTTGGCTTGCTTGCAGAGTTGTTCATAGGCATCCCAGTCAAGGCTGAATGTATGGCTGTCCCGGTTGTATAGCAGAGGCCAGCCTAGTACATTCCGGTGCAGGTTGTTGACAATCCTGATGAACGGCTGATAAGCGGGGAGCGGTATGATGATACCGTCCCCCTCATCGGTAAGCAGCTCCACCAGCACTGCGATGCTGGTGAGCACTCCCTGGCTGATCACCACTTGGGCGGGCTGGATATCCATCTGATGACGTGCCTTTGCCCATGCACAGAAGACTTGCCGTTGGTTGTTGGCATACGGATAGCCGAAGATGGCGTGTTCGCTGAGGTTTCGTGCTTTTTGTGCTACCTCGGCAGCGACAGGAAAATCCATGTCTGCAACCCAAAACGGTTCTGCATCAGGATTTCCGCACAGGCTCTTGATTGCTTCCTTGTTCCACTTGACGGAGAGTGATGAACGGCGGTCGACCGACCGATCAAAATTATACTGCATCAGGGCGATACTCCACGGTGTAGGTCGAACGCGGATTGGGATACCTTCCGCTTTTCACCTTCTGTTTGAAAACAATAGCCTGGGTCGGGCAGCGGTGGTAACAGCCCAGGCAGCCGGTACAGGCCCTGTCGAATTCAGGTTTGCCGTTCACCATCTCGATGTTGAAGGAAGGGCACATGCGATAGCACAGGCCGCAGGAAATGCAGGCATCGGTGACGGTGAAATCGAGGGCCGTGTCCATGAAGGCGCGATGGATGGGTACCATGAAGTGGTTGATGGCAAGCCGGCTGAACGGCGGACGGAAGGGAAGCCTGATCTGTTCCTGCTTGATATCCTTGGCGATTTCTGCAATCTTCCTATCGGCTTTTGCATAGAGTTCGTCGATTTTCCCTTCTGTGGGAGCGGCCAGCAACGGAACATATCCATCAGGCATGACTACATGGTTGACATAGCTGGTGATCGCCCCGGCTTCCCTGAGCACCACATCCATGGCCTGGAAGGTGTATGCTTGGAACATGTACCGAGTGGCTATCTGGAAGAGGTACTTGACCGGACCCAGGTCTTGTTTTGCAAAAACTTCCTGGATGAAATGGGTTACCAGATTGGGAGGAAACCCTTTATAGACGGGAAATACAAAGCCGACCTGCTCGGTAAGTTCGAATGCCTGGTTTTGCATCAGGTGCGGGATCATCAAAATCCGGCAGTCGCCAAGCTCCGAAGCAAGACGCTTTGCGATGTAATAGCTGTTTCCCGTTCCGGAAAAACAGATGAGTGTTGTTTTCATGCAAGGGCCCCGGGGTCGAATGATGAGAGCAGGGAGCAGACATTTTGGGTGTCTTCATCGCTTAGGTCGAGATTGGTGACCAGACGCACACTCTCTCCTTCCGTGTTTGCCAGGATGCCGATGCGCGCAAGCTTCTTCACTACATCTTGGGCGCTGCAAGAGGGGACGGTGAAGAATATGATGTTGGTCTGCACTCCCTGGATATCCACTTCAGCCCATCCGGTCTTGACCAGGGTGTCGGCGATCGCCTTTGCGTGTGCATGGTCGTCCTTCAGGCGGTCGACATGATGCTGGAGGGCATAGAGCCCTGCAGCAGCGAGAATGCCGGTTTGCCGCATGCCCCCTCCGAGCAGCTTGCGTACGGTAAGGGCTTGGGAAATGAACTCCTTGTCTCCGCAGAGCATGCTTCCCACCGGGCAGCCCAGACCCTTGGAGAGGCAGAAGGTGATGGTGTCGGCATACTTGGCATAGGTCTTGACCGAAATACCGGTGGCTGCCTGTGCATTGAAAATCCTCGCTCCATCCATATGAACCTTCAGGTTGTGGGTGGATGCAAAGTCCTTGATCATCTCAAGGTTCTCAAGAGGGTAGCAGTATCCTCCGATAGTATTCTCCACCTCGATGAGGGCCGTAGCAGCCATATCGTAGGAACCTTGCTTGACCAAGGATTGGAGATCGGTTGCGTTGAGCACTCCCCGAGGTGCATGAACGGTGATCGGCAGGGCTCCGGCTATGGCTGCAATGGAGCCGATCTCATGCTGGATGATATGGCTGTTGGCTGCACACAGGACTTCCTTGGTCCGTCCTGCCTGGATGTACAGGCTGATAAGATTGCCCATGCTCCCCGAAGAGACAAAGAGAGCTTGTTCTTTTCCGGTAAGCTCGGCTGCCAGTTTTTCGAGTTTGGTCGTGGTGGGGTCTTCCCGATAGACATCATCCCCGACTTCAGCTGCGGCCATTGCTTTCCTCATTTCCAAGGTGGGTTTTGTAATCGTATCACTTCTGAGGTCAAATACCTGCATGCTCGCTCCTCCTGCTTCTGTAAAACTATACCGAACACCGCCCTTTCAGTCCAGCTAAAACGGAAGCAGGCCCCGCAATAAGGGCCTGCTTGGGATTTAGAACAACGACGTGGTGAGAAACACCGTGGACATCAGCGAGGAGACGAGTGAGACGACGGTGATCTGGGTGTTGATCGATGGTCCGGCGGTATCCTTGAAGGGATCGCCTACGGTATCTCCGACGACGGCCGCCTTATGGGCATCGGAACCTCTTCCTCCAAAATTGCCCGACTCGATATACTTTTTGGTGTTGTCCCAGAGACCTCCACTGTTGGACATGAAGAGGGCCAAGAGAAGGCCGCTGACAATGTTTCCCGCCAGAAATCCTCCGATGGCTTGCACGCCGCCGATGAACCCTACCAGCAACGTCGCAATAATGGCCATGAGCCCGGCAGGGATCAGCTCTTTCAGAGCGCCGACGGTAGCAATATCGATGCACCGGTCATACTCGGGCACCACCCCTTCAACCCCCTCTTTCAAGCCTTTGATCGTTTTGAATTGACGGTGGATTTCGGCGATCATGCGCTGTGCATTCCGGTCGACTCCCAATATCAGCATTGCACTGAATACTGCAGGAATGGCGGCTCCCACCAAGAGGCCGAAAAAGACATACGGATTCATGATATCGAACCCGCTCAAGAATTGTTCTCCCATCCCCAAAGCTTCGGCAGCCTCGTTGACTTCTGTCATGAAAGCCCCGAGCAGGGCGATGACGGTCAGTCCGGCTGCTGCGATGGCGAAGCCTTTGGTCACTGCTTTTACCGTGTTGCCGGCACTATCGAGTGAGTCGGTTATCGCCAAGGCCTTGTCTCCCAGGTTTGCCATCTCAACCAACCCGCGGGCATTGTCGACAATAGGGCCGTAGGCGTCGTTGGATATGATCATGCCGACAATGGAGAGCATGCCGACAGCTGCCATGGAGATGCCGAACATGGCATAGCCCGGGCCAAGCGGGTCGCAGACAAGATACGCCGCCAATGCAGCCGCCGCTATTCCTGCCATTGACGGAAATACACTGAGAAATCCATAGGACGCTCCGCCTAAAATGGTGAATGCCGGACCATTTTCTGACGCTTTTGCAACATGATGGACGGGATGCTTCTCGTCATTGGTAAAGTAGTCGCTGGCGATGCCTATGATGGTCCCGACTCCAAGGCCGATGATCGCCGCTGTCCACAACCGCCAGGAGATGCCAAGCAGTTGGGTTGCAAGTGCGGTAAATACGACATACAAGGTTGTGGTTACATAGGTGCTGCTGTTCAGCGCATGGTTGGGATTATCCGACTTTCCCATTTTTGCCGTTCCGACTCCGATGATGGAGGCAAGAAGGCCCAGGGCTGCAAAGCAAAATACGGTGGAGACATTCTTGGTGGAGGTTCCTGCGTCGAGGGAGATGCCCATCACCAAAGCCGCTGCCATGCTGGCGACATTGGAGTCAAACAGGTCGGCTCCCATACCTGCCACATCTCCCACATTGTCCCCGACATTGTCTGCAATGACAGCCGGGTTTCGTGGATCGTCCTCGGGGATTCCGAGTTCCACCTTCCCGACGAGGTCTGCGCTGATATCTGCAGTCTTGGTGAAAATTCCTCCTCCAGCCTTGGCGAACAAGGCCAATGAACTGGCACCAAAACTGAATCCAAGAATGGCTGTTGCATCGTTTGTAATCATGAGGACGAGGGTTACTCCCAGCAAACTGGTGCCCACAACCGCCATGCCCATGACCGCTCCACCTCGAAAGCCTGCAAGGAAGGCGAACTTGATGCCGGTCTGTGATGCTGTTGCGGCTTTGCGATTGGCGATGGTCGCCACTTGGATGCCGACTTTGCCTGCCAGGGCGGAAAAGGCGGCTCCAGCGAGAAACGAAACGGCCATGATAACGTTGTCCAAGGCTCCATTCCAGATTGGGGTGGGGATGAAGAGGAGGATTGCAAGTGCGACGATGCCGGTAAAGCAGGCCAGGATTGTGTACTCCCTCCTCAAAAATGTATTGGCACCTCTTTGGATGTACGATCCAATATGTTCGACCTTGCTATTTCCGGCCGGCTGGGCCTTGACCCAGGTGTACAACCAGAAAGCCATGCCGAAGGCGAGCAGTGCTATTGCTATTGAAACCAGCTGAATAATGGTAATCATATACATACCTACCTTGTAAGGTGCTGTGCACCATGATGAGTTCTCAAAGGAAAAAGGCAGACCCAATGGCCTACCATTGCAAAAAACCATGCTCAGCGTTTTTTCCCGTCTCGGTCATGCATGTAGACTACAAGATAAGCCTGGGAGGTGGGTAAGCGGCCTGAAAGGTGTTCGTATCTGTGGTGTTTGAATGAAATTGCAATTGCCGCGATGGTGCAGACTACACTCATCCAGGATGCCCAGCTCAGTCTTGCCTTGTTTGGATATGCCTCCGACGTCTCGCTGATCAAGTCCTGCTGCAAGGTTTGATGAATAGCCGAAAGCTGGGAAGAAGTGCTTTCCGCCGCAAGATTCAGAGGGCCGGCAATCGTAGGTTGCATTGGGGAGCCGAAAAGATACAAAACCAGGCCGATGATAACCAGCAACCAAGGCGAACATGCCTGAAAGCTGAACATGGTACCCTCCTGTATTGCATTCCCTCAATTAATATTATTCTAGGAAGGCGGGTGGTGGATGTCAAGGAATGGAAGGCGGCAAAAAGAAGATCCCCGGGAAAACCCGGGGATCGAAAATGCTGTGAATGTACAACTACTTGAGGTAGATGTCCTTGACCGGATGGTAATCCATGGTGTTGTTGTACCATCCGCCCCACTTGTTGGTATCGATCATGTTGATCGTTACGTAGTAGTAGAGAGGCATGATAGCCTGGTCTTCGTTGATCATGATGTCCTCAGCGGTCCGCAGAACACCAAAGCGGTCCTCCCCGGCGGGCATTCTTGCTGCTTCGTTGATCAGGACGTCATAGACCTCGTTGGAGTACTTTCCGCCGTTCATGCCGGCACCGGTGATGAACATGTCGAGGAAGGTGTTCGGATCCTGGTAGTCACCAACCCATCCGGCGCGTGCAACCTGGAAGTTGCCTTCGTTACGATTGGAGAGGTAGGTCTGCCATTCTTGGTTCTCAAGCACTACGTTGATGCCCAGGTTGTTCTTCCACTCCTGCTGAATGAATTCAGCAATCTGCTTGTGACCCTCGTTGGTGTTGTAGAGGATGGAAACAGTCGGGAAGCCGGCACCGTTGGGATATCCAGCCTGTGCAAGCATGTCCTGAGCCTTCGAGATGGCTTCGTCCATGGTCTCAAACGGGAACTCTAGTGCGGGGTATCCGGCCATCGGGGATACAATGCCCCAAGCAGGAATCTGTCCGGCCTTGGTCACGCCTTCAACCAGTGCTTCGCGGTCGACAGCATAGGAGAGAGCCTTTCTGACCAGCACGTTGTTGATCGGAGCTTTCTGGGTCTGGAATACATAGTAGTAGGTTGCAAGCTGCGGGGCGAGCTGGAAGTCGTCGCGCATCTGTGCGGCGTTGAGCTGATCCGGGGGAACGTTGGTTGCCCAGTCAATCTCGCCGTTGAGGTACATGTTGTAGTTGGTGGTATCGCTGTCGGAGGAGTAGAAGATGACCTTGTCAAGCTTTACGGCATCTGCATCCCAGTACTTCGGGTTCTTGGAAACGGTGATGGAGGTCTGTGCAACACGATCGGTGAGCACGAACGGGCCGTTTCCTACGAAGTTGGCGGGATCGGTCCAAGCGCTGCCGAACTTCTCGATGGCGTGCTTGGGAACGATTGCGAAGCTGTAGTGGGTCAGGGCATCGACTGCATACGGAAGCGGTCCGATGAGGTCCATCTGGAAGGTGTAGTCGTCAAGGGCGCGGATACCGACAGCCTCGGGACCAGCCTCTCCAGCGTTGAACTCGGATGCACCGGCAAGGAACATGCAGGGGAACCAAGCATAGGGACCGGCGGTTGCGGGATCCAAAATCCTCAGCCAGCTGTATACGACATCATGGGCGGTGATGGGCTTTCCATCGGACCATACGGCGTTCTTGCGAAGCTTGAAAGTATATTGGGTTCCGTCTTCATTGGCTTCCCAGCTTTCAGCAACGCCGGGGACTGCAAGGGCAGTCTCAGGATCGTTTGCCACCAGACCTTCGAAGAGAGCCTCGAAAATTCTGTGCTCGGGAACACCCTGAATGAGTGCGGGGTCCAAGGATTCGGGTTCAGCACCATTGGTGATGCGGAATACGATCTCATCTTTAGCCACAGCTGCAGGAGCCGGGGCGGCGGGTGCCGGTGCCGGAGCAGCCGTTACAGCAGGAGCGGGAGCCGGAGCTGCAGGTGCCGGCGTCGTGGTTGCGGCCGGTGCAGGTGCTTCTTCCTTCTTTCCACAGGAAATAAAGAGGGCACTTACAAGCAGGACGCAAAGCATGATAGCCAGAAATTTCTTCATAGACATATCTCCTTGTAATTCTAAGTGTAAACGTTCAACTTAGCTTAAATCACATTAAACCATGAATCAAGAGAAAACGCAAATAGGTTTGGCTGAAAACAGGCTTGGACTGGATGATTCACATTGAATTTATGCATTTTTTGCATACATTACAGGAGGGCTTGCCCATGACCAGAGTACAAGAATACAGTATACTGATATGATATTGCGAGGTGCTGCATGGTACGACACACTACCTATAGAAAACATGATGGAATTGTTTATGGAATTACCCGTACATTTCATATCCTGTGTCTGGTATTTACCCTCTTTCTCATCTGGGGCTTATCGCTGAACATCGCTGAAGGGGTAAGGTTGATCACCATGCCCCATATTCCTGTCCTGATATTGCTCAGTCTTGCCGGTACACTCTACCGGGACAGCTGGTACTTCAACACGCAGGACAATACGGTTACGAGCATCTACGGGTTTGCTTGGATTTGTAAACGAGAGACGTTCTCGTTTTCGGAGGTGGAGCGGTTGGAGCTTACCCACTTTGTCAGGGGAAGCAGCGACAAAAATGCAAAACCGACCAAGCGTCGTCTCAGGGCAATGATGGTCCTGTCTCTCAGACTGAAGGATGATCAGGTCAAAACAATCGAGGTTATTGCCGAAAAAACTTCAGGGGGAAGAACCGAGTCCTCATTGCAGGCCATTGCAGCCGTTACAGGCCTTCCGATGTATGTGGACCGGCCTCGTGATTTGGACCTCGACGTATCCTACAAGGATCTTTGATATGAAGAAGCCACCCGGTCGGGTGGCTTCAATAATCAGATGCTCTTGTTGGCGTCGGCCTGTGCTTCCTCCATGCTTACCTTGCTGTGGTCCTTGGTATCATAGAGCCAGCAGGCGACCTGGTGCTTGTCCTCGATGTCGAACATCGGGGGTACGTGGCAGGAGCACCAAGGCATCCGTTTGGGACAACGGTCGTAGAAGTAGCAGCCGTTGCGCTCCTTGTCCGGTGAAGGTACGTCACCGGTAAGGATGATGCGCTTCCTCTCACGCTCGATCTTTGGGTCGGGAATCGGGGCGGCGCTGAGCAGGGCGGTGGTATAGGGGTGCAAAGGATTGTCGTACAACCGCACTGCATCGCTGATCTCGACGATCTTGCCGAGGTACATGACCGCCACACGGGTGGAGATGTGCTGGATGACCGCCAAGTCATGGGCGATGAAGATGTAGGTGAGGCCGAACTCCTTCTGCAGGTCTCCCAGCAGATTCAGAATCTGGGACTGGATCGATACGTCCAAGGCGGAAACCGGCTCATCGGCGAGGATGATTTTGGGATTGAGGGCCAGAGCCCTGGCTATTCCGATCCTCTGGCGCTGGCCGCCGCTGAATTCGTGGGGATAGCGGTTCTTGAACGCCTTGTTCAAACCGACGCGCTCCATCAGGTTTTCGACTTTGCGCTCGATGTCCAAAGCCGAGAGCGGCTTATCCAATAATTTGCGGTTGTTGTAGATGACCAGAGGTTCTGCAATGATGGACCGAACCGTCATGCGGGGGTCGAGCGACGCATAAGGATCCTGAAAGATCATCTGGATGTCGCGTCGCGCTTTGAGCATTGTTTTCTGGTCGGCCTTGACCAAGTCAATACCGTCGAAGATGACGCTGCCGCTGGTGGGTTTGTAAAGCTGGGCGATGGAGCGCACCGTGGTGGATTTTCCGCAACCTGACTCTCCTACGATGCCGAGTGTCTCACCGGGGTATACATCAAAGGAGATGCCGTCAACTGCACGAATTGCACCAACTTGTTTCTGCAACAGCATTCCGCTGGTAATGGGGAAGTGCTGCTTCAGGTCCCTGACTTCCAAAAGGGGTTTTTTCGGTGTGTTCATGTTGCCTTCTCCTCTCCATTTGCTTCTTTCAGTGCCTTGGTTTTTTCTGCTTCATCAGCATACAGCCAGCAGGCGACTTCGTGTCCCTTTCCCAAATCCTTTACCGGCGGGTATGCATGGCGGCATACTTCCATCGCCTTGTGGCAGCGGGGGTGGAAGGGACAGCAGGGAGGAAGGTCGATCACGTTCGGCGGTTGGCCCTCGATGGAGAAGAGCCTGTTGCCCTTCTTGGTGGTATCCATGCGGGGAACACTCTTGATGAGGCCTTCGGTATATGGATGGGACGGTCTTTCGTAGAGGTCTTCAGTAGCTGCCTTTTCTACAATTTTTCCGGCATACATGACGCAGACCTGGTTGCACATGCCTGCAACCACGCCAAGGTCGTGGGTGATGAGAATGACTGCGGTACCCATTCTGGTACTGAGTTTGTCGATCAACTCTAGAATCTGGGCCTGGATGGTTACGTCCAAGGCAGTGGTCGGTTCGTCGGCCACCAGGACCTGGGCGTTGCAGGAGAGTGCCATGGCGATCATGACACGCTGGCGCATGCCGCCGGAGAACTGGTGGGGGTAGTTTTGGATTCGTTTCTCAGCTGATGGGATGCCTACCAACTTGAGCATGTCGATCGAGCGCTTGAGCGCCTCCTGCTTGGAGACATCCTTCTCATGCAGGCGGATGGTCTCAACCATCTGCGTGGAAATCCTGAGGAAGGGGTTGAGGCTGGTCATGGGGTCTTGGAAAATCATGGAAATCTTGTTGCCCCGAATCTCGCGCATCTCTTTCTCGGAAAGCTTGAGGATGTCGACACCTTCGAAGAGGGCTTCTCCTCCCACGACCTTGCCCGGAGGGGAGGGAATGAGGCGCATGATGGAGAGATTCGTGACGCTCTTGCCGCTGCCGCTCTCCCCGACGATGCCCAAGGTTTCTCCTTCATGGAGCGTAAATGACACCCCGTCTACGGCTTTGACGATGCCGGCGTCGGTTTTGAAATATGTTCTGAGGTCCTTTACTTCGAGGACCACTTTTGCTTCGGTATTCAGACTCATGTGGGTCCTCCTAAAGTTGGTTCTTGCTCTGTGGATCGAATGCATCCCTCAAGCCATCACCGAAAAAGTTCATGGCAAAAAGGAAGATGGTCATGGCAATAGCAGGGAAGATCAACTTCCATGGATACAGCGTCATGCCGTTGACAGCGTCTCCTACGAGGGAACCCCACGATGCATACGGAGCCTGAACCCCGAGACCGAGGAAGGAGAGGAAGGACTCCTGCATGATGAATGCGGGAACCCTGAGCGTTGAATAGACAATGATGACGGAAAGTGAGTTGGGGACCATATGGCGGAAAATGATGCGTCCGGTGGAAGCTCCCATGCTGCGGGCTGCCTCAACGTACTCGCTGTTCTTCAGGCTCATGACCTGGCCGCGCACCATGCGGGCGACGGTCAGCCAGCTGACCATTGCCAGGGCAACGAAGAGGTTCATGATATTGCGTCCGAAGATTGCCATGAAAATGATGACCAGCAGCATGTAGGGCAGGCCGTACATGATGTCGACAAAGCGCATGAGGAAGAAATCGATCTTACCGCCTGCGTACCCGGCGATGGCGCCGAGGACAATGCCGATGATGACGCTGGTGATGGTTCCGATCAAGCCGATGGCGATGGATACCTGCCCGCCGTAGATGATGCGTGAGAGCATGTCGCGGCCGCTGTAATCGGTTCCGAGGAAGTACCTGCGCTCGTGCTTCTTGGTTGCATTGATTTCGGCGGTGAGCTGCTCGTTTACCTTGATCTCCCGGTCGATGGGGAACTGTGCATTGCCTTCGCTGATTTCCTTGCGGAGCTCACGCTCTGCATTTCGGGTGATGGTGGTTTTGATTTTCCCCAAGAGATTGGTCTTGCCCATGGAGGCAATCCCCTTCTCCCCGAGAGTGTCCATCTCGATCTCAAGGTTGGCTGCATACTCTTCTTCACTCAAGTCGGGAGTCGAAGCCTTGAGATTGTTGAGCACCTGGCTGCGGATTTCGTCCCTGGTCTGCTTCTCGATGACGGCGATATCGATCTTCAGTAAATCGGCGTAGATGGCTTCAATCTCGCTGAAATCCATACGGGCGAGATTGTGCACCTTTTGGGTGGCGGGATCGGTCCACAAGACCTTGTCGACGCTTATTAAAAATTCAGTGTCGATCTTCTCCTGCAGGCGCTCGATGGTTCTCTGGTCGGCGCTGCTGAACGTGAACGTTCCTGCTTCCTTCTGACGTTCTCCCTCTGCATAGCAGAAGTCCCACACCTTGTTGGTTTCATTTGCTGCAATCCACTCCCTGATCTGGGCGGATTGTTCTTCGGTAACCTTGAGCGTCCCCGCTCTCCATGCCTTGAAATAGAGGTCTTCAAGCTTGGTCTCCATCATCAGGTCGCCGGCATTCTTGGTAAACGAGGGGCGAAGGTGCTGGTGGTCAAGGATGATCTGATCATAGGGATGGATGGGCAGGAACATGGCGCTGGCTGCGAGAATTGAGTACACGACGACAACGATCATGCCGATGACCGCCATTTTGTTTTTCTTCAGTCTTCTGAAGGCATCCTTGCCGAGGCTGTTGCCTTCAACGACCTGGTCAAACTCGTTGAGGGCCGTCAGTTTTGCTTTGTTTCTTGTAAAGAACATGGTCCTCTCCTTATTTGTAGGTAATTCGCGGGTCGAGTTGGGCGTAGACGATGTCTACGATGAAGTTCATGATAATCAGAATGACCGAGTATACAATGACAACACCCACGATCAGGGTATAGTCACGGTTGAAGGAGCTCTGGACAAAGAACTTGCCCAAGCCTGGCACACGGAAAATCTGCTCAACAACAATCGAGCCGGTGATGATACCTGCAAATGCGGGACCGAGATAGCTGACGATCGGGAGCATTGCCCCTTTCATGGCATGCTTGAAAATAATGGCGGTGCTCTTCATGCCCTTGGCTTTGGCCGTGCGGATATAGTCGCTTCTGAGCGTCTCCAGCATGGATGAGCGGGTAAGTCGTGCGATGTTTGCAAAGTAGGCAAACGAGAGGGAGAGGGCCGGAAGAATGACAGTCTTCCATCCTTCGCCGGTGGTGTACCAACCGCTGGTGGGCAGCCATTTGAGTTTCATCGCAAAGATCAGCTGCAAAACCGGTGCAATGACAAAGAGCGGAACCGAGATGCCGATGACGGCTATCCCCATGCTCAGGTAATCGATCCATG
>NZ_DJGW01000107.1:52226-52704 GCF_002432845.1 Sphaerochaeta sp. UBA5836 | reverse complement strand
CCGAGTACGATGGACTTGGGAAGACTGTTTGCAATGTAGTAATTGACATCATAGTCCTTGTACTTGTAGGACGGTCCGAGATCACCGCGCAGGATGTCAAACATGTAGCGGCCATACTGTTGGATCATGGGTTCATCCAGATGATATTTGGCCTCAATGTTTCGCTTTACCACCTCGGGCAGGTTGCGTTCAGTAGCAAACGGACCACCGGGTGCGATGCGGACAATGAAGAAACTCAGCGTGATGATGATAAGAAGCGTTGGAATCATTCCTAATAGGCGGTTCACGATATATTTCGTCATTCGTTTCCTCTTGTGAGATTTTCGTTGCATGGATAGGTAGGCACGGGAAGCCTCAAATCATACAGCATTTCAGATACTATACCAAGACAGTCATTTATGCAAGAATTACCATAATTATGCAAATCCAATACTTTTTGCAAAGCTGTAAGAGTTTTGGGCATAAATAGATACCCTAA
>NZ_DJGW01000107.1:52008-52160 GCF_002432845.1 Sphaerochaeta sp. UBA5836 | reverse complement strand
CCTTGGGAGGTAGGAAAACCCTAGGCTTTTATGCTATTCTGCCACTCTGTACATGAAGCTACCCAGGAGAACTGAATGAAAAAAGTATATATGGAAAATCTTGGTTGTTCAAAAAACCAAGTCGATGCTGAAACGTTGATCAAACTGCTCGA
>NZ_DJGW01000107.1:45769-51943 GCF_002432845.1 Sphaerochaeta sp. UBA5836 | reverse complement strand
CATGAGGCGAATCCCGAAGCAAAAATCATTCTCAGCGGCTGTATGGCCCAGCGGTATGCAAAGGAGTTGGAACAGGAGCTGGGGGAGGCCTCAGCCATTTTCGGCAACCGCGACCTCTCCAGGATTCATGAGGTGGTCGAACAGATTTTCGCCGGTGACCGGGTTGTCTCCCTGCCTTCCTATCCACCCATCGAGAATGAGGTGTATGAACGCAATGAGTTGCTCTCGTTCCCCGGCAGCGCCTACCTGAAAATCAGCGAGGGGTGCAACCATTGGTGCTCCTACTGCGCCATTCCCCTGATCAGGGGGGCTCTAAGGAGCAAACCCATGCAGGTCATTCTTGCCGAGGCGAAGGATTTGATCGGGCGGGGGATCAAGGAGATCAACCTTATCGCACAGGATTTGGCAGCCTATGGCACCGATGGCCCCGACAAGCAGAGCAAGTTCATGCAGCTGCTTGAAGCTTTGGTTGCTTTGGAAGGTGATTTTTCCATTCGCCTGCTGTATATCCATCCCGATGCGTTTCCAAGAGAGCTGATTCCTTTCATTGCGGAGCACAAGAAGGTGCTTCCCTATTTCGATATTCCCTTCCAGCACGCCGATGAGCACGTGCTGCGAAGCATGGGCAGAACCGGTACGAAGGAGAGCTATCTTGCGCTCATCGATGCAATCCGAAGCACTGTTGCTGAAGCAGTCATTCGTTCGACGATACTGCTTGGGTATCCTGGTGAGGATGAGAAGGCCTTTGCCGAGGTGATGGATTTTCTTTCCAAGGCAAAACTCGATTGGGTGGGCTCTTTCATTTACAGCAGGGAGGAAGGGACCAAGGCCTACAAACTCAGAGGCGAACGGGAGCACAGGAAGGCGAACAAGGTCGCTCAAACCTACCAACAGCAGCTGCAGGCCCTGCAGGCTCCGATTACCAGTGCAAACCTCAAGCGCTTTGTGGGAAAGGAGTATGAGGTCCTCATCGAGGAGCTGGTTGAAGGAGAGGACCTTGCCATCGGACGCATGTACGCCCAGGCTCCCGAAGTCGACGGACTGACGGTTGTTGTAGGCAGGTCGTTGAAGCCGGGGCGGAAGGTGCTTTGCGGCATCCGTTCGGTCAATGGCCTCGATTTGGAGGCTATCCCGGTGCAAGGAGTTCTTCATGGCTGATATCGATGCGATGCTGGATGCGCTGAACGAACAACAAAGGGAGGCGGTGCTTGAAAACAACCGTCCCCTGTTGGTGTTGGCTGGGGCCGGCAGTGGAAAAACGAGGGTCATCACCACCAAAATCGCGTATGCAGTTGAAAAGCTTGGTATTCCCGCCTCTAAGATTCTTGCCGTCACATTCACCAACAAGGCGGCCAGTGAGATGCAGCAGCGGGTGAAGGAAATGCTCGATGGCAATGCCCAGGCCGATGAATGCACCATCCGCACCTTTCACTCCTTTGGAGCCTGGCTGCTCAGACGATTCGGCTCTGAAATCGGTCTTGCCTCCAATTTCACCATCTATGATGACGACGACTCTCTTTCGCTGCTTGCTTCCTGTTTTCCGAATTACAAGAAACGGGATCTTGATCCTGTCATGCGCAAGATCTCCTATGCCAAGGATCAGGGGCGCAGGCCCACCGACAATCCTGACGGCCTGAAGGTGGGTGGAACCTTCAAGGAGATGTATGATGCGTATGAGAGAAAACTGAGAAGCATAGGAAATGTAGATTTTGCCGATTTGATCGGCCGAAGTATTGAGTTGCTCCAGGAGAAACCGGCTGTTTTGGATTGGGTCCACAACAGGTTTTCCATGATTCTGGTCGATGAGTATCAGGACTCCAATGCTGCGCAGTTCAACCTGCTCAAGCTTCTGGTGGGCCCGGCATGCTTCATTTGTGTTGTCGGCGATGACGACCAGTCCATTTATCGCTTCCGCGGCGCCGAGGTTCGGAATATTCTCAGCTTCCCCGAACTCTATAGCGGTACGAGGACAATCAAGCTGGAACAAAACTACCGCTCCACCAAGCATATTCTCGATGTTGCCAATTCCGTTATCAAGAACAACAAGGGCCGGCATGCAAAAAAGCTGTGGACGGCAAACTCCAAGGGAGCGAAGCCCAACCTCTTCTATGTACAGGATGAGCAGGACGAGGCGATGCGGGTGAGCAACATTCTCCTGGCTGACAAGAAGTTCAATGAGAGTGCAATTCTCTACCGGACCAATGCCCAGTCTGTTGCGTTTGAAACCATGTTCAAGCGGCTCTCCATCCCGTACAAGGTTGTTGGAGCCTTGCAGTTCTATGATCGCGAAGAGGTCAAGGATGCCCTTGCCTTGCTGTTCCTCCTCACCAATGAGAAAGACGAGGTGAATTTCAAGCGCATGATCAACAAGCCTGCAAGAGGTATCGGTCCGGGTGCCTTGGACAGCATTCTCTCCTTCGCCCCCCAGACCGACGGCAGCTTGTTTGCCATGCTGCGGCTTGCAATCGAAGGCAATGTGCTCTCTGCAAAGGCGAAAGCCGGAGCATCGCAGTTTCTGAAGATGTTCGAGCATGCAAAGACCCTGCTCGGTGAAGGGGAGCTGGTCGATTGTGCCAACTTTTTGATCAGGGAGGCTGGCTTGGTGGGCTATTATGAGGAGTTGGACAGCCAGAACAGCACCGGAAAAGTCGGCAACCTTGAGGCGCTGGTCAATGCCCTCTCTTCCTATGAATCCTCCCTGGATGGGTTGCTGCAGTTTCTGGAACAGTTGTCGCTCGATCCCACCACCTTGGGCAGGGAAGATCCCCGGGACAAGGAGGGTGTCACCCTCATCACCATGCACAACACCAAGGGCTTGGAGTTCGACCGGGTGTTTGTTGCTGGTTTGGAAGAGGAATTGTTCCCTGGAAGGGCGGGCGAGAGCGACGATGATATCGAGGAAGAACGACGCATCTTTTATGTTGCCGTAACCCGGGCGCGAAAAGAGTTGTATCTTCTGTGCGCAAGGGCGAGGAAAATTTGGGGCAAGAGCAGCTTCCATCACCCCAGCCGCTTCCTTAAGGAGATCGATTCGTCGTTGGTGCATGTGCAGGGCTTCAATCCCGGTATTCAGCATGCCGGCGGTTACCAGGGGCTCTCAAGCCTGGGCGAGAAGCGAAGAGAGCATCAGAGAGGCGGTGCAACTCCCTCTGGCTGGGGCAGCGATGGCAAAGTCCTCATCCGGAAAGGGTTTGGCGACAACGCCAAAACCTTCACGATGAAGACCGTCCACACAGAAGCTGATGGCGGTCCTCTGTTTCCGGTCGGCCAGCGGGTGTATAGTGACAGTTACGGAGAAGGGGAGGTGGTGACTGTGCGGATGAACGGTGACCGGGAGGTCATCGAAGTCCGGTTCAGCGGAGGGCGGAAAGCCACCTTCATCAGCAAATTTGCCCAGCTAGAGAAAATCGGGAGCGAGTGATATGAGTGATGGGGGGAAAGAGACTAGACAAGAAAGGCCGGAAGGTTATACAATGCCTACCGTTGTCCGCGCGCGTTCGTTCTATCTCTATGATAGGCGGGGTGTGCGTTATACCGATTTTTTTCAGAATTATGGCAGAGCCATTCTGGGGCATCGACCCGAACAAGTCCAACGGTCCATCAAGGCCACGGTCAGTCGCGGGTTGATAAGCGAATACCCTTCGCTTTTTTCAGGAAGGCTCGAAAAGCTGCTGGCAATGCTGTTTCCAGACTTTGTGGTGTTCAGGGTATACTCTGACCAGCAGAAGGTCCTTCAGGTGGTACGACAGGTTTCGGATGATGCACTATTCGACCCGGCTGTATCTCCTGAGCATGCGAGCCGTACAGTGTCCTATTGGCGACCGTTCCTAGGTTTTGGCGGGGCAGATTCCGTGATGCTCCTCCCTATCCTACCTTTCCCAGGGAGTTTCGTACCTCAGGTCGTTTGTCTCAAGGAAGAAGCCTGTACAGCTTGTCTACCGCCCTCAGATTGCGTTTCACCGTTGTTGCTTGATTTGCTCGTCAAGGCCACAGCGTCCCTGATACGCACCCTCAAGGTGGAGGATGCAGTTGCAAAGCGAATGGACAATCCCTTGCAGGGAGTGTTCGAGACCAGAGGACCGTACGGATTAACCGGCCTTTGTGCTCAGCGCTATGAGGAGTTTGCTTTGGAGGCCCTGGCCCTCAAGGTGGTGCTTCCTCCTTCTGCCGATGTGCCGTTCATTGTTCCTGGAGAGTATTCGTCAGGCGATGTACAGGCTTTTTTGCAGTTGTCGCGTCAGTATGCTGGTGCTGTAACATACTAAATATGGCAGGTCGGGATGCAAGGCATCCTTCTGTCCATGCAAAAAACACACGCAAGGCTGGTCCTTGCAGAACAGGATGAATAGATGAAGACTATTTTTGTGAAACCGCTGACAGTTCAGAAGAAATGGTATCTGATTGATGCAGAGGGAAAGGAGCTTGGCAAGGTAGCAGTTGCCGCTGCACGCATCCTTCGCGGGAAGAACAAGCCCATTTATGTGCCTCACCAGGACATGGGTGACTATGTGATTATCATCAATGCTGAGAAAGCAGCTCTTTCGGGCAACAAGTACCAGGATAAAATGTATTATCGCCACTCGAACTACCCCGGTGGACTTCGCTCATACAGCTATGCTGATATGATCAAGCGCAACCCGGTCTATCCGATGGAACGTGCCGTCAGGGGCATGCTCCCCCGTGGTCCGCTCGGTCGCAAGTTGTACACCAACATGAAAGTCTATGCAGGTGCGAATCACCAGCAGCAGGCTCAGCAGCCCATCAAGGTTGAAATCTAAGGTAGGAGCGAAAAATGGCAAAGAAAGAAGTGAAGAAAGTTGTTGATCTTGGTCATGGTGTCGGTCGCCGCAAGACCGCTGTCGCTCGTGTCTACCTGCGTGAAGGCGAGGGCAAGATCGTAGTGAACGGCAGGGATGTTGATTCCTATTTTGGAAACCCGATGTTGGTGTACATCGTCAAGCAGCCGCTTGAGACCACCGAAACCACCGGCAAGTACGATATCCTCATCAACGTCGTCGGCGGTGGTCCCTCCGGCCAGGCCGGTGCTTGCCGCCATGGTATCGCACGCGCTCTCTGTGAACACGACGAGGCTTACAGGCCCGCTCTGCACACCGCTGGTTTCATGACTCGTGACTCCCGCATGGTCGAACGCAAGAAGTACGGTCAGCCGGGTGCTCGTCGCAAGTTCCAGTTCTCCAAGCGCTAAGTGGCATTTGCACGCATCGAAGGGGAAATCCCTGGCCAGGGCTATCAAGTTCTTGTCCACGAAGGTTTCCCTTTTTTTATTACAGCTGATGTCTTTCGCTTGCGGCACCTCTCTGTCGGCCAAGAGCTCACTGAAGCAGAGTGCAATGAGCTCAAAGACGCTCAGGCGAGGCGCAACTGCCGCTCTCAGGCAATGGCTTACCTTGCCAGGCGCGAGCATACCGCCTTGGAGTTGACACGGAAGCTGACGCAGAAAGGGTATGAGTTGCACATCATCAAGCCCACCCTTGAGCAGCTCGCGTCTGACAACCTGCTCAGCGAGTATCGGTATGCACTGCTGGCAATTGAACACAGGCAGAAGAAGAGTCCTGAAGGAAGAGTATTGATGGCCCAGCGTCTTGGCGAAAAAGGGGTCAATCGCGAAGATGCCCAGCGTGCCTTGGACGAGCTCTACGGTGAAGAGGCGATTGTCGAGTATGTGCAGAAAGCATACAGTCTGGCGATCAGGAAGGTGGGAGAGGACAAGGCAAGGTATCTACTGCAAAAGAAGGGCTTTTCCTCCTACGAAATTCGTCTCGGGCTTGATGGCTTTGAGAAGTCCAAGTAAACTAAAATCCTAATGGAGGCAGGTATGAGCAGAAAGAAGACATTCATCGCAGCATTGCTGATACTATGCTTCTCGGTATCATCTCTTTCAGCCTTGGATTTCACCTACGATGCAAATCTCTCCAAAGCCAGTGATATCACTCTGGGTTTGACACTCATCACTCCAGGAATACTCGGTCTGATAGCACCCCCGTCCGACTACATTGCCATCGCAACCAGCTATGCAGGAACCATCGCAGGCGCCTATGGAGTCCGTACCTTCCTCAAGCAGGTGGTACACAAGCCCAGGCCGTATGTTCAGGATGGCATGCCGCTTCCTGATGGCGTCGACCCTGATGAAAATTATGAGTCCTTTCCTTCAGG
>NZ_DJGW01000107.1:45486-45709 GCF_002432845.1 Sphaerochaeta sp. UBA5836 | reverse complement strand
CCTGATTCAACTACCATGAAGGTCGTTAGTGCAACAACTTGGATTTTGGCTGCCACTACTGCTACGCTTCGGGTGGTCAGCGGCAATCACTATCTGGAAGATGTGCTTGCCGGCGCTGCCATGGGGTCTGCAATTGGTTTTCTTGGCCCCTATATAACCCATCAGTTGCTCAAGAGAGATGCAGATGCTCCTACCGTGTTGGCAGGACCTGTGGTGGGGATGC